>JAJYPT010000091.1 GCA_021795135.1 Actinomycetes bacterium | reverse complement strand
TGCCATTTCGCCTTATTTCAAAATCTTGGTGACTCGTCCTGCGCCAACAGTACGACCACCTTCTCTAATAGCAAAGCGCAATCCTTCATCCATTGCAACTGCTTTGCCTAATTCAACTGTCATTGTAGTATTGTCTCCTGGCATAACCATTTCAGTTCCTTCTGCTAAAGAAATAGTGCCAGTAACATCTGTGGTTCTAAAATAAAACTGTGGTCTGTAGTTATTGAAGAATGGCTTATGACGTCCACCTTCTTCTTTAGATAATACATACACATTTGCTTCAAAAGTAGTGTGAGGAGTTATGCTTCCAGGCTTGGTAAGAACTTGGCCTCTTTCAACATCTTCTTTTTTAGTACCTCTAAGCAAAACACCAACGTTATCTCCAGCTTGACCTTGGTCAAGAAGTTTTCTAAACATTTCAACACCGGTGCAAACAGTTTTTTGAGTAGGACGCAATCCCACTATTTCAAGATCATCACCAACATTGACGACACCTTGTTCAACTCTTCCTGTTACAACAGTTCCTCTACCAGTTATAGAAAATACGTCTTCAACTGGCATCAAGAAAGGACGATCTATTGCTCTTTCTGGTTGAGGAATATATTCATCAACTGCATCCATGAGCTCAACTATCTTACTTGCCCATTCTGGATCGCCTTCTAGTGCTTTGAGAGCACTTACTCTAACAACAGGAGTATCGTCTCCAGGGAACTCATATTCGTTCAAAAGTTCACGAACTTCTAACTCAACAAGATCTAAAAGTTCTTCGTCATCTACAACATCTGCTTTATTCAAAGCTACAACGATGTAAGGAACTCCAACTTGGCGAGCTAACAAAACATGTTCTCTGGTTTGGGGCATAGGTCCATCAGCTGCTGAAACGACCAAGATAGCACCATCAATTTGGGCTGCACCTGTGATCATGTTTTTAATGTAGTCAGCATGACCTGGCATATCTACGTGAGCATAGTGCCTTTTATCTGTCTCATACTCAACGTGAGAAATCGAAATAGTTATACCTCGGTTTCTCTCTTCAGGTGCTTTATCGATTTGATCAAAGGCTGTAAAGGCAACGCTTGGATTTCGATCATGCAAGGTCTTGGTGATGGCCGCCGTTAGGGTCGTCTTGCCATGGTCGATATGGCCCATGGTGCCAATATTAATATGAGGTTTATTGCGCTCGAACTTCTGTTTGGCCATTCTTATATGCCCCTTTGCATCGCCGCTTTTTGCGGCTTAGTATACAATTCCTTTTTGATATACAATAACTTAACTTCAAAACTTGTAGAAATTATTTTTAACTTAAAATAAATTCTACATGGTAGCGGCGGTGGGACTCGAACCCACGACCTCACGATTATGAGCCGTGTGCTCTAACCGACTGAGCTACGCCGCCACAGAGCCCCCTGACGGAATCGAACCGACGACACCAGCCTTACCATGGCTGTGCTCTACCTACTGAGCTAAGGGGGCGAAAACAATAACTCTTTCTAAGTTAGCTTACTTGATGGCTTTATTTTTATTAAAAACCTAGCTTATTTAGGTATCAATGCGATAAAAACAAAATTTTTTGCTAATTCGATTTCCTTTTTTGTCAATTTAGCTTTATCTTCGATTAAATGCCCGAATTACGCCTTGCAACAGTTGACGATGCCGAAGCAATGCGCAATATCTACAACAAAGAAGTTTTAGGCTCAACAGTTACTTTTGATTTAGTCCCAAGATCCTTAGAAGATCAAAAGACTTGGATCATAGAACATTCAGGAGTTTACCCTGCAATTGTATGTTGTGAACAAGCTCAAGTTATAGGTTTTGCTTCTTTGAGTCCATATAGGAATAGACCTGCTTATTCAACTACTGTTGAAAACTCTTTATATGTCCATCATCTCCATCGTAGAAAAGGTATCGGACGACTATTACTAAATGAGACAATTATATTAGCTACTGAATATGGATTTCATTCCATAATGGCTCGAATATCGGGAGGACACCAAGCTTCCATCGCCCTTCATAAATCTTGCGGATTTGAATTAGTGGGAATAGAAAAAGAAGTAGGTAGAAAATTTGGTCATTGGTTAGATGTCGCTTTAATGCAAAAACTTCTTTAGAATATAATTACCCTCTTTTGACTCAAAGGAAAACATGCGAAGGATTTCTTTTTACATACTTACAGGTTCAATGTTTATTATTTCTTTAGGAGCAGTTATAGGTTTTTTAAAAGCTTTTATAAACTTATAGGGGTATCTTTATTGACTTTTTATCTGACTCTGCAGCTCGCCAACAATACCAAGCCAAAATAGTCCTATAGGGCTTAAACTGATTACCTATTTGATCAAGTTCTTTGGGACTTGGTAAATGATCCAAAGAATAAGCTTTAGAGAATCCCTTCCTTATTCCATAGTCACTACTGGGCCAAATATCTATCCTATTCAATTGGAAAATGCAAAACATCTGAGCAGTCCAAATTCCAATTCCTCTATAAGAACAAAGTATTTCAAAAACTTCTATATCATCCAAAGATTCTAAAAGTTTGAGATTTAATTTTTTTTCAACAATAGCTTGAGCTAAGCCTTGTATGGCTAAAGCTTTAGCTTGAGACAAACCACAAGTTTTTAATGTTTGTAACTCTATGCGAACTAAATCTTGTGGAGTAAGAGAACCTCCCAAGAGTTCAACCATTCGGCTATAAATAGCATCAGCTGCATGCCTAGTGAGTTGTTGATGCAAAACAGAACGAACCAAAGCTTCAAAACGAGTTGCATCCCTAGTTGTATCTATTGTCATAGGACCATGTTGATCTATAAGATCACTCAGAATTTTGTCCTTAGATCTCAACTCTTGATAGATATCTTCAGATATAATCACATCAAAAATTTGAAGGTTGTCGATTTGAATTTAGTAATTGACGAAAACGTTCGGGTAAAGGTGTAGCTGGTATTGCTACTAAAACCCCAATAGCTAACAAGATAGAAAGTGGACTAATATGATCAAGTTGATCTAAAAGAATCTGTCCTCCAGGCAGTCCTAAAAAACTTGCAAATATAGAAAGCCATACAATAAGTTTTCTAACTTTGGGGGTTGCAACAGTTGCTAAGAGAATCAAAGCCCACGATAGATACCAAGGCTGAACTACAGGAGCTAAAACCACAACAGCTAAAAATGTAAGCCCTAGTGCTTTAGAAAAACCAATCCTATCGCTATTGAGAAGCATCCAAGCCCCTATGGCAGCTGACAAAAGAAATCCTAAAAGTCTAGTCACAGTCAAAATAGAAGAAGTTGAAATACCTAATCCTATAAAATGAGATATAGACCCTCCAATAAGACCCACTGCAGTAGCAGGAGCTACATAGGATCTAACGGTGCCAGGAGTAGACAAAGCAAAGACCCAGCCCCATCCCAAACTTGTTACCTTAGATAGAAAAGCCATCACTGCTAAAAAAATAATTCCAGAGGTAACTACAGGTCTTATTTTTTCTTTTATGGATCCACCCACACCCATCCATTGCCAACCTATAAAAAATACTCCTGCAGCAGCTGGAATTTTTATAGCTGCTGCAAGACTACACATTACAATTCCCAAAAAGGGACGTCCCTCTTTGGCTAATGCTAAGCCAGCTATCAACAAACCTAACATAAAGGCATCATTGTGGGCTCCAGCAATCAAATGCAACAAAGTAACCGGATTCAGCACCCCAAGTACAAAAGCAGTTCCTGGATTGCCTCCCTCAGTCACAGCTAAGCGTGGTAAAAATATGGCCACTAAGATTACCCCAGCCAATTCTAAAAGCCTAAGTAAGACAATATTAGCCAGCACATGGTGCATGGTTATATTAGTAAAAGCTGCTGCTATAAATAAAAATAATGGACCATAAGGAGCTGGGGCATTCAACCAAAGGGGATCTACTCCTCTTACATAAGGACTACCGGCTAAAACTCCAGGACCAAATATATAAGGGCTTATATTATGGGTAACCATATCGCCTTGGGCGGCATAACTATAGACATCTCGGCTAAACAAAGGAGGAACAATCAACAACGGGATAACCCATAGCACAAAAATCCACGCAAGTGGTTTCAAAGGAAGACTAGGGCGACGCAAAGAACTACGAATTAGTTCATACCACACCCTCATCAGCAATAGCATTCCACCATAGGTCAAAACTACAGGAATAAGGGGTTGACCATTAGAAGGAACAGCTAAAGGTATACCAAAATACCAAGCACCAGGCTGCTTTAGGCTAAAAGGAGAACTTGGTAAAGAAGCTCCTATAACTATGGCTAAAATAGCAACAAAACCCAAAAGGCCTACGCGTAAAAAATTTACCTTTCCTTCTTTGCCAAGTTCAGGACCGTAGTGATTTTCTTTTACGAGATCTTTAATCCAGTTAACAACAGAGCGAAGAAAAAGTTGTATGTCTAAATTAGGAGCTTTTTCTTTTAGCAATTCAACGTTCAAAGAACGATTTTCGCCCACCTGTAGTCTCACCTTCTGTTTTTAAAGTTTTTACCAAAATATAGAAAAAATCAATTGCAGGAAATTATTTTGTGAACAATTACCCATTTTCATTAAAAATTAGCCACACAATTTAGTACTGCTTACTAACTTCTAGTTTATTTCTATTTACAAGACGTAAAACAAAGTATAAAAGTTCCAATAATTATTGGTCTTTATCCCCGAAAAACTTGTTTAGAAAAATATTTGAGAAGTGTGAGTAGTTTTAGCATCATAGCAAAAACCTAAATAAACCTAATTTAGCTAGTAAGAAAATTTTGACTATTTTAAATAAAAATTTAAGTTTTATTAGGGCTAAGAATTAATTCTTAGCCCTAATAAAACTCCTGGTGGGCCGGGGAGGATTCGAACCTCCGAAGGCGCTGCCGGCAGATTTACAGTCTGCTCCCTTTGGCCGCTCGGGCACCGACCCATAAATTAGGATAATCTCTATTATCATGGCCAGTTTTGACATAGTTTCACAAATTGATATGCAAGAAGTAAAAAATGCCGTAGACCAAGCTAACAGAGAAATACAAACTCGTTTTGATTTCAAAGCTACTTCTTCAAGTATAGAGCTAAATGAAGACAAGTTGCATTTAGAATCATCTACTGAAGATCGTTTAAAAGCTTTAGTACAAGTTTTAGAAGAAAAACTTGTAAAACGAAAAGTTTCCCTAAAAAGCCTAGAAAGATCCAAAGTAGAACAAGGATCTAAAGGTTCTGCTAAACAAGATATAACCATAAAAGCTGGTATTTCTCAAGATGTTGCCAAAGAACTTAATAAATTCATCAAAAGCTTGAATCTAAAAGGTTTATCCTCCCAAACTCAAGGAGATCAAATAAGAGTTTCTAGTAAAAAACGAGATGACCTACAACAAGTAATGAATTCGATAAAAGAAAAGGATTTTAATATCCCTCTCCAATTTGTAAACTTTAGAGATTGATCTTACTAAAGTTATTTAGTCATAATAGCCTGAATGGATATAGACACAGGGGATATCGTTATAATTAAACATTTCTAGATTTCGTTTATCATCTTCTAAGGCTAGTAATAACTTGAAATCTCTCTTTTTTAATTCATTTACAGTTACTTCTTTAAACGAAGTTGCAGCGCTGTGGTCTCCAAAATCTCTCATGATCAATAAGTCCCACCGAAGATTGAATCGTTCTAGCCAATCTAAAGTTTGAGGTCTGACTCTAACAGGACGACCTGTCAATAAAATAATTTTTAGATTTGGATCTATTACATCCAATAAGCGAGTTACTTCTTCAATAATTGGGTCTTGACCACACGCTGAGAAGAACTCCTCCCAATCCCTTTTGGGAGGAGTTAAAAGATGTTGTCTACCAGCAGCGTCTGCAAGTACTCCATCTATATCGAAAATAACTGCTGAAGTCCCTTCAAACTCTCCCTGCCTCCAACACCAGTGATGAGGATTTATCTCATAATTCAATAACTCAGATGACAACTACTTACTCCTCTTCGGATCTCACATTTGACAAAGTGCTAATTTGGGCAACGACTGAATCATCTGCCAAAGTAGTAGTATCTCCCAAAGCCCTACCTTCTACTACATCTTTCAAAAGTCTTCTCATAATCTTTCCACTCCTAGTTTTAGGCAATTCTGGAGTAAAAATAATCTTTTTTGGCTTTGCAATAGGTCCTATTGATCTACCAACAAGATCTCTTAATTCTTCGCCAAATTCGACTGAGGGCTCTACCCCTGTCCTCAAAATAACAAAAGCTATAATTGCTTGACCACTCAAGGAATCTTTGGCACCTACAACTGCTGCTTCTGCAACTCCATGATGATTTACTATTGCAGATTCCACCTCAGTAGTAGAAACACGATGACCTGATATATTCATCACATCATCAACTCTGCCAAGAAGCCAAAAATAGCCATCAGCGTCTATTTTTGCACCATCTCCTGCAAAATAACGACCCTCAAAACGGCTCCAATAGGTTTGAAAATAACGTTCTGGCTCCCCAAAAATCCCTCTCATCATAGAAGGCCAAGGCTTGGTAATGGTCAGATAGCCACCACCATGTTCTATTTTATTTCCCGACTCATCAACAACTTCGGCTGCAATTCCAGGTAGTGGGAAAGTAGCAGAACCTGGTTTTAATGCAACTACTCCAGGAAGAGGAGCAACCATATGAGATCCTGTTTCGGTTTGCCACCAGGTATCAGAAATTGGACAATTATTTCCTCCTATAACTTCGTGATACCACATCCAAGCTTCAGGATTTATAGGTTCTCCAACTGAAGCTAAAACTCGAAGTGAAGAAAGATCATGAGATTTAGGGTACTTATCCCCCCATTTCATAAACATCCTAATTGCAGTAGGAGCAGTATACAAAATGCTTACTTTGTAGCGTTCTACTATCTCCCACCAGCGATCTAGATCTGGATAATCAGGACTACCTTCATATATAACACTAGTTGCGCCATTCAAAAGGGGACCATAGACAATATAACTATGACCTGTTATCCACCCAACATCGGCTGCACACCAGTAAATATCTTTTTCAGGAGATC
>JAJYPT010000090.1 GCA_021795135.1 Actinomycetes bacterium | reverse complement strand
CAAGCAATATTAGAAGCTGTATTAGTTATAGATTCAGAAGTAAACCTATCTGTGATTCTTAAAAAAATTGTAAGCACAGCTTGCAGCTTGACTAACAGCAAATATGGAGCATTAGGAATAATCAATGCTGAAAGAAAAGGACTTAGTGATTTTATCTATGTTGGAATAACCGAAGAAGAAGCCAAACTCATAGGACCATTACCCCAAGGGAAAGGTATTTTGGGTCTACTTATAAAAGAGCCTCATGTAATTCGCTTATCTAACTTAGCTGACCATCCTTCTAGTTGTGGTTTTCCACCTCATCATCCTATAATGAAATCTTTTATAGGAGCTCCTATAAAGATAAAACAAAATATTTTTGGAAATATATACCTTACAGAAAAAAATGGATCTCAAAGTTTTTCCGAACAAGATGAAGAACTAATAAAAACTTTAGCTATAGCGGCTGGAATAGCTATTGAAAATGCTCGGCTACAGAAAAGAATTAAAACCTTAGATTTAGCCGACGAAAGAGAACGCATAGCTAGGGATTTACATGATCTTGTAATCCAAAGAATTTTTGCAACTGGATTAAATATTCAAAGTATAATTCCCCAAATAGAACAGCTAGAAATAGCCTCTAAGCTTCAAACATCTGTGGATGAACTAGATGAAACCATTCGCCAAATACGAACTTCTATATTTGGGCTAGAGACTTATAATAGTCCAATAAGTTTGAGGGGTAGAATTTTAGAACTAATAAATGAATTTTCAACAACATTGGGCTTTGATCCTATAGTTAGTTTTGAAGGTCCCATCGATCACAATGTTTCTGAATCTCTTGGAAAAGAACTTCTGGGAGTTTTGAGAGAATCTTTAACTAACATAGCAAAACATTCTAAGGCTAACTCTTGTCAGGTAAAAATAGAAGCAACATCTTTAGAGCTAAGTCTTATAGTTACAGATTCGGGAATTGGAATTGACCAATCATCTTTAGGTAAAAAAACTGGATTAGGTTTGAAAAACATAGCTAAAAGAGCCTCTTTGTTGAAAGGTAGTCTTATAGTAAATTCAAATTTAAACAAAACTGAACTTATTTGGAAAGTTCCAATCAACCCTTGAATTAATTTCTATTTGATTTTTATAAATAATCCAAAAATTCACTAAGGGAATAGTATTGAATTATTCCCTTAGTGAATTTATTTATAGCATTACTCAAATGTCTTCTATTATGGATCTAGCTGCATCTCTTCCTTGTGCCATAGAAGTAACAACTGTGGAAGGACCTGAAAAAGCATCTCCTATTACCCATAGATGGTCAGCTTGAGGATCTGCTGCCCAAAGTCTCATCTCTTCTCTTTCCAATGCAAGATCTGCAACTTTTGGATCTTTTACTGAAAAAATCCCACTTGCCAACCAACGCCTATCGTGAATTTCTTCATTTATTTTTGGTAATGCATGAGGCATTTTAACTAGATTGTGTACTAAAGAAGAATCAACTTTATAGCCCATTGCAAAGACCACTTTATCCACAGGAACAATTTCAATAGAATCTTCTATAATTTTAGGAAGCTCACTAGCTTGGTGTTGTACCGTATGTTTCAATACAACTTCTTTTACTTTCCCTTGATCATCACCAACTATTTCTACCAAGGTGGTCAAAAATTCTACTTCTACTCCTTCTAGGCGAGCTTCTTCTAGTTCGTCATGTCGTACTCGAGCAAATTGCTCATTCATCCAATCTATTGCCATTGGATGAGCATCTAGTCGTAAAGAGGTTCGAGCAACATCCATGGCTGTATTTCCAGCCCCAAGAACTAATATGCGAGCGCCTTTTAGTTCGTCTATACTTTGTTGCCGACGAAGGGCATTTTTACCCATATACAAAAAGTCATTTGCATCTTCGACGCCTTCTAAGTCGATTCCTTTAATAGGCATATGGATTGGCTTTGAAGCACCATAAGCTAAAACAACCGCGTCATATTCTGATAAAAGACCTTCTAGCTCTACGTCTTGTCCTAAAGCTGTATTTGTCCTTAGATCCAATCCAGCTTCTATCAAAGTATCTATTATTCTTTTTGGAACTGTATCTGGAAGGACATAAGAAGGAATTCCCCAATTCATTACCCCTCCTGTTTCAGCTGCTTTTTCAAGCATTGTTACAGAGGCTCCATGAGCTAAAAGCTCCCAAGCAACAGCCATTCCTCCAGGTCCAGCTCCAACAACTGCAACTTTTTTACCTTGAGCTTTAGAAGAAGTCCTCTCAAAAGCTGAAAAGTCTCCAAATTCAGTTATGAACCTTTCTAAACGCCCTATAGCTACTGGATGATCTCCTGCCAAAGTCCAAGTACAAGCTCCTTGGCATTGATTGTCCCAGTCACAAACTCTAGAACAGGCATCTGGCATTATTGAAGTTCGAGCTAGTACTTGATGAGCCCTTTTTAAGTCTTGAGCCCTTATGGCTGCTATAAAGCCTGGAATATCATTATGAGCAGGACAACCTCTTACACAAGTTGGTTCAGGGCATTCAAGACAACGATATGCTTCAGAAAGTGCCTCTTGCCAAGATGAAAACCCTTGCCTGATTTCATCTTTGTTTCCTAAGATTTCAGTTGGATGGAGTTGAGTAGCAGGCATTGACTCGCTTACCAAAACTGGTCCGTCTACCAATATGGCGCTAAAAGCACATATTCGCTCACATTGCCTACACCCTACACAAATATCATTATCTACTTGAGCAATCCAACGCTGATAATCTATTGATAATGCTCCAGTTGGACATCTTCTAATACAATCTTGACAGCCAACACAACGTTCTTTGTTTACGTGTACAAAGGGATGCTCGAAATCTTGTAGATCTCCAAATCTATCCGAAGTTTCAATTACAGAATCTCCGTTGAGTTTAGAATCAGTTCCAGTCGAATGATTCAATAATTGTGAAATGTTGAATTTCATTGTGCTCCTCCCATAAGTACATAAAGCACAGCCATTCCAATTCCCATGGCCATAACTGATCCGACTGTAACTATTTTCAATAATGCTGGATGAGTACTTGCTCCATTGAGATCGTGATTGACAATTCTAAATGTAGAATAAGCACTTCCTAATGTTCCAATTGCTACAACTATGATTTGAGCCATAATAACTGTTGGAGTAGAAGCTAGATGAGCATTGGCTATTGCCAAATGAGCAGTTCCAAATAGGTTCCATCCAAAACCAAATGGATCTGAAATAGCAGCAATAATTCTAGGTGCTCCAAAGAAGAATTTTGGTAATTGACGAGCTAGATAATCAACAGCTACTAGAGGAATTAACCCATAGGCCAAAGGAGCAAACCAAGAAGCATATCCATGAAGACCACCTGCTTCAGCTGGAGTTACAACATCTGGATTTTTCTTAGCAAAAGCCTTCCTAACTACCCAAGCATAAGCTCCAATTATTCCAGCTACAGCAAAGGTTATGCCTAAATAATCAATAGGATTTGGATAAGCAATTCCAGTCAATTTTGCTAGATAATCATCTACTTTGGTATAAATATCCAAAGCATTAGCTTGTTGGAATACAACCAAGCCAAACAAAAGAGCAGCCGACCAGGCAACATCGATCCTTTTTTTGACTGGTTTGATAACAGAAGTCATAGGAGCTTGGATAAACATTCCAACATTATCCTCTGGACAGTTCTTCAAACATTCAGTACAAAGACCACACATAAGATTTGAAGTAGCACTTCCTGGCCATTCATACCAAGGGCATCCATAACCGCGCTCACTACCTCTCATGCAATCTTTGGTCTCACAATTTAGACATACTTCTCTATCTCTGGTACGAAAACCTGCAACCATACCTACAGCACCAGCGGTTCCAATAAGAGCAGTCAAAGGACATAGATAGCGGCAAAAAGTCCTGCGTTCAAAAACAAAAAATACTATAGCTGCAGAACCAATTATTCCAAGCACCATAAAAGTAGTCATAATAGGTGCTCCTGGACCTGCAATATTGAAATACTCTTCTATCCAGGTAAGAAACAAAAATGTTAAAACTGAAGGTAAAACACCTAAACGAGCTAAAGATTCTGGCCATTTCTTTTGAAGCCCAACTGAGTTACGGCGCCGGCGAATAAATGAAAATCTTTGTAGCCACTCAGATCCTCCGCCAAAAGGACACATCATACACCAGCCTCGACCCACACCTACAATAATTACAAATACTATTGCAAACCATATAAACCAAGTAATTACAGTGGCGAAGTTAGAATTAGGTAGCTGTACACCTATAGCACCTCCAAAAATTACCAACCAAAAAACTAATTGGTTTGGCAAAATTGCTAAAAATTGAAATGCACGACTTTTCATTAACTTAGTTAAAGGTTTTCCAATAATTGGAAGTTTAAGTAAATCCACAGAAGGATCACTTGGTGCAAAGTGTTCATGCTCCCCAACACGTTGTGGTTCTCTCAAATGCACTGCTTCGGGCTGACAACCACAAGTACCAGTAGAACAACTAGGACTTTTTTTAGTGGAAGATGTTTTCGTCAACATAAGCCTTCCTTTCCCATCAAATTTTACTTCTTGGTACATTATCGATCTTTGACATCAACTAAAACAGGGTCAAAAGTCCCTTGAATAAAAATCTTTTTAAAAAAATTTATGTATAAAAAATCAAGTTGCTAGCTCAAGAAGGGTCTTTGGACTCTAAAAATTCAGTACCAAAAATGAAAGTATGAATAAAGATAGTAGGAGGACTCTAAATGTTGATCCATGATTTTGTCTTAGTTGAAGAACCTATTGCAAAAATAAGTTCAGCAGTAATAGATGGTAAAGCTTGGCTGGGACAAAATGCTACTCAGGCATATAAAGAGGCTGAGAATTTACGTATTAAAGTAGGACCTAAAATAGGAAGTAAATTTAGCGCCAAAGAAGTTGTTTTATTTATGGGAAGCTATCGTAAAACTCGAGATTCTTATATAATTCCCATCACTTGGGAGGCAACAGGAACCCCAGGACTTTTCCCTACTTTAAAAGCAGATTTTTTATTAGCCCCTCTAGGAGATATGGCAACACAAATAACCCTAACGGGAAGTTACGAGCCCCCTTTGGGACAAATGGGACAAAAATTGGATCAACTACTACTTCATAGATTGGCAGAAACTACCATTAGATCCTTTTTAATAGGAGTTAAAGAATTTTTTACAGATCCAATAGTTGTACCTAAGGTACCTATTTATTAGTTTAAAGTACTAATTCCTCTTATTTTTTTCTGATAAACGTGCTGCATAAGCAGCAGCTTCGCTTCTTCTTTTCATTCCAAGCTTTGCTAAAAGATGCGATACATAATTCTTTACAGTTTTTTCAGCTAAAAAAAGAGTCTCTGCTATCTGTTTATTCGTCATTCCCTGAGAAATTAAATCTAAAATTTTACTCTCTTGGGAAGTAAGTGTTTCAAGTTTAGTTTTGGATTGAAGATTAGTTCTCAAAAGATCAAAAGCCTTAGAACTATCAGATGTAGATATCAATGATCTTCCATGTCCTACATGACGAATACTATTTATTAAGTCATTACCTCTTATTTGTTTAAGCAAATATCCTGATGCTCCTGCTAGCACCGCTGAAGCAAGAGCATCGTCTTCGGCAAAAGAAGTTAACATCAAACAAGACACTGTAGGATAATTCGAACGTAGTTCTCTACATACCTCTACACCATCTCCATCTGGTAGACGAACATCTAAAACTGCTACATCTGGAAGACAAACAGGTATTAATTCTAAAGCTTCTCTAGCAGTACCTGCTTCTCCTACCACAATAAGGTCTTCTTCATTAGAAATAAGAGAAGCCAATCCTCTTCTAACTAATTCATGATCATCTAATAAAAATACTTTCAATAATTTAGACATTTTTAAATTTAAGTCCCTAACCTAATCAATTAAGAATCAAACTAGCTCAATTCTTAATTTTGATTTGAATTTTGTTTTCTGAAACTAATGTGAGGCATCATATATAAGACATCTTAAGCCAAACTTGAGATTTATGGGGGATTTGATGACAGATCAACAAGTCACAATAGAAGCTCTAGCAATTACTGTTGCTGCCAAGATACCTGCTTTATTATGGGGTCCTCCTGGAAGCGGCAAAACTGCTACGGTAACTGCAATAGGAAAAGCCATGGGCGTAAGCGTAGAAACAGTAATTGCATCAATTAGAGAACCTTCGGATTTTTCAGGCCTACCTTTTATTGTTGACAACCAAGTTCATTTTGCACCTCCTAAATGGGCTCATAGATTATTTGAATCGAAAAAGGGTATCTTGTTTTTAGATGAAATATCTACAGCGGCTCCAGCCGTACAAGCTGCACTTCTTAGGGTCGTATTTGAAAGAGTTGTGGGAGATTTAGTTTTGCCAGAGCAAATATCTGTGATAGCAGCTGCCAATCCTCCAAACCAAGCAGCAGATGGTTGGGATTTGTCTGGTCCTTTAGCTAATAGATTTTGTCATTTCAATTGGAATGTTACAGCTCAAAGTTTTGCAGAAGGCCTGGTTGCTGGATGGAAAGAACCGTCCATACCTAATCTCCCAAGCAATTGGCAAAACGAACACTTAACCTTTACAAAAGGATTAGTATCAGGATTTATCAATGCTCGTCCTAACCTTGCATCCCTTCCTCCATCTGACCCTGCAAGAGCTGGTAAAGCTTGGCCTAGTCCTCGCACGTGGGATATGGCTTCCAGATTATTAGCAGCAGCAAATTCAATAGATAGTAGTGATGAGGTTAAAGATGTACTTGTGCAATCTGCTGTAGGTCAAGGTCCAGGGTTAGAATTTTTGAGTTGGGTGGCAGAAATGGATCTACCAAATCCTGAAGAAATTCTCAATGATCCAACAAACTTCTTGCTTCCATCTAGACCAGATCGAGCTTATGCTATTTTAGCTTCGGTAGCTGCAGCAGTAGCATCTGACCCAACCCCTCTTAGATGGAAAGCAGGATGGCAAGTGCTTGCTAAGGCAGGCGATTCGGCCCCAGATATTGCAGCAATGGCTGCAAGGATCCTTGCTCGTTGTCGTCCCCCCGGAGCTATACCACCTAGAT
>JAJYPT010000089.1 GCA_021795135.1 Actinomycetes bacterium | reverse complement strand
GAAAATCAACAACAGAGGCAACATGGCACCAAGGATTATCATTGTCCCAACTACTGCGATGATCTT
Organism: Actinomycetes bacterium; assembly: GCA_021795135.1. Taxonomy (GTDB): domain Bacteria; phylum Actinomycetota; class Acidimicrobiia; order Acidimicrobiales; family JAJYPT01; genus JAJYPT01. The sequence continues at coordinate 7,056 of JAJYPT010000089.1, read as the reverse complement.
TTTCAATCTTTGACCAACTTAGTTACTATGTAGTTGCCTGATGAAGTCCTTTGAGTGTAACAAAACATTGAAAGATTCACAGGACTCCCAACAGTGATATCTGATTGTCCTTTGAGAGGATTTGTTACTCCCTCAGGATGAGACGGAGTTCCCATATCATTCCCAGTGATTCTGGGATTCAGAACCTCTTGTTGGGCAATTTCACCAGGGGTCATGTGAGGAGCAGCTAAGATAGCTTTAGCTAAGTTAGGCACAGCTAAAGAGTTGATAACAGCAGGATTTAGAGTTGGGTGTTTATAATTTAAATCTACAATATTACCCACTAAAGCTTCGCATGCCCTAAGAGGACCTTTAGGAGCAGGTAAGGCAGTTGTTGGGGCTGGAGACAGTATTGTAGACGGAGTCGATTGTTTAGCTACAGTATTTTTAGATTTAATTTTAGACTTCGATGATGGAGTAGTTAAAGCAAAAAGCACGCCAAAGACTAATAAAATAGCTGCGACTATTCCTATTACCTTGAGTTTATCTTTCATATCCTCTTTGTATCTCATTTATCTATTTACTCCTTTAGGAAGCCCTTCAAAAATGCTCCAAGCCTCTAATAATCCATCTTGAGTTATAGACTGAAGCTCGATATCATCTTTAAAAACATTAGAACTGAGTTTTAAAACATTTTCTTCAAGTTGTTCTTCATCATCATCTTCAATTAGCAACAGTCCACTAATTTTTCCATCTTGGACCCGAAGTCCTGTCCTACTTACTTTTACTATGGCCGAAAGCTTTGTCGTATCGACCAAAATTTGTGGAGAAACAACTTGTAAAATTGAGCAAAAGACTGGTTTTGACTTTGGGATAAAATCTCCACCAACTAAAGCAGTCCAAGTTTTTTGATATTCAATCACGTTCCACCTATTATGAAACTTATTAGGTTTTAATAGTCCTTTAGTGGCATCTTGATTGATTGGACAAAAACCAAATTGTCCTAAAGAATAACTAATAATCTTTTTCGTTTCCTCAACTGCTAATTGAGGATCTAAATTTTGAAAATTCAAAATTATCAAAGCTTCATTGCCCGATTCTCTCCAAATACAAAAAGGCTCTAAAGTCTCCAGGTATTTTTCTAAAAGAGTCACATCTAGTTGTTTGAGAGACTTATTTGAAGCCAAAGGAACTTGGACTTTTTTTTGTCCAACAACAATAGATACTCCTCCAATAGCACCAACATTTAGTTTTTTGCTTTTTAGCTTTAGAGGTTTCTTGGCATCTGCCACAACTGGATCCCAACTCGTTGTCCAAGCATCTGTCATAATAATTATTCCTTTGGATTTTGTGGAGGTGGTGGTTGACTGGAATCAGGAGGATCTTGACTATCTTGACTATTATTTCCTAGATCATTTGGAGTATTTGGTGTTGACCCTTTAGTTTGATTATTACCTGTTGAACCAGGAGTGGAACTATTTCCACTTTGTTCATCTAATCCAGTATTTAAAGGCTTAGATTGAGTGTTGTCTATAGCACTTGTATCTGTACCACTTGTGTTTGTACTACCAAGTTTTGCGAGATAAGCTTTAGCCTCTTCTAAGGCTGGATTTGCCATAGTTGCAATATCTTTAGCAGACTTATAACCCCATACCGCTTGTTCGCTAACAGCTGACTTTATTTGTTGGTGATGAGCTCCCATCTTCGCTATAGCCTCTTCTCCCATTGGTAGCAATTTCATAACACCAAGAGGAGAAAATACAGCTAGCAACATAATTCCCAAGCCCTCAATAGTGCTTCCAATCCAAGCAGATGCAGTTGGGCTAGAGGCTGAAAAAACAGCTAATCCTAGAGCAAAAATTGCAGTAATTATTGTTGGAGTCGCTAAAGCCACGATCAAAATCTCTAATAGTTTTCTAGCTGATTTTGGAGATATCAAAAAGGCAAAAGGAGCAGCAATGGCGGCAATATAGGCGACCATTCCTGACAGACTTAAAACTACTAAAGTAGTAAAATTTGCCATTAGGATTAGTACTCCTAAAATTATAAAGGTCATTGGAGCGCCTGTAATAAAATTTGATGTTAATATCAAAGTCTCTAATTTCGTTCCAAAACCAGCTATATTAGATCCAAAGGAAGTTGCAAAAATGTTTGAAAAAGCTCCAAAAGCACTTTGGACATATGGGATCAGAGCAACTAATAGGAAAGACCCAATAATTGCAACCATCACTCTTACAACAGTTTGAAAAATATGGCTAGTATTGCCTTGGAAAGCTCCTCTTATAGCTCCTGCTACCAAAACCACGACAGCTAAGATTGCAGTAATTTCTAAGCTAGCATCATAGACAGACATGAATGAGTTTCCAAGATTCAACTTTGTTACATCGACTAATGCTTTTCCTATTTCAGAGATACTAGATTGTAAAGCTGATTTGATAGCACTCTCTATGCTGTGGATAATCCCACCACCTAAGTAGTTCGATGCTGAATTAGCGACTGAACCAACTCCACTTGATAGTGCATTAACAGGGTTTAAAGCACTTTGAGCTGCTCCTTGAACTCCTGCGTTGAGGATTTTAGTCAATCCACCTGTCGCCAATAATAGGTCAGTCATCTAATTGTTGCTCCTTGTGAGAAGGCAAAATTGATCAAGGCAACCCCACCACCACAAACAACAGCTGCTATAAGAGAAGCAATCAGACCTGTTCTTCCTCTATCAGCCATACGTCCATTTGAACTGTGACCCCCTACAGCCATCAAAATGGCTGCCACAATAAGTCCCAAGATTGAAAATAACAAACCATAAAAAAGTATCCCGCCAAGGAAGCTTTTTAATAAATTTGATCCTGGTAGTGATGCAGTTGGAGTAATGTTTGGGACTACACTTGAAGCAAGTAAGTAAACTTTGGTAAGCATTTTTTCTTTCCTTTAGCTAGTGGACAAAAAGCCTTGTTATTAATTACTATGGCCGAGATTAATTTTGTCTTATCATTTGGTTTGGTGAAGATGGCCACAATTGTTTTGCGCTTCATAATGGCAGTGAGATGCCATTTAGGACTACAAGGACTATAAACAACCAAATCATCCAAAAAATTAGGACTTGGAGTGTGTAAAAGAAGTTGGATTTATAAGGCAATTTTAAGAGGTAAGAAGTGAAATTATCAAAAAGATTAATTGTCAGTGGAACCCAAAAACCATAAATAAACTTAATATTATGGCTATTGGTATCGTTAAAAACTTTGGTTTTTTTTGAAGCCTTAGTAAATCTGGTTCTGTTATTGGTTGGGATTTTATAGGTCCTAAAAGATAAATTAATTTATTCATTACTCAACCCCTCATAGCCGAATCCGTATCGGTCAATTTCTTTTCTTGGTCAGTCAACAAAACATCCACTAAAGCTCTTTTTTGTCCGATTTGCCATAGACACCTCCCTCTTGGAAGCTCTCCTAATAATTGACATTCTCTAGAACTAAGTCCTAAAGCGGCTTGAGCTAAAGGAATCTCTTGGGCTGATTGACCAAATAAAATTCTCACCTCAGTATCACTAAGTAGACCAGCTGCTCTTTTTGCAACAGCAGAATCATCATCTCCTGCAGCTCTAAGATCTGATATCCGATGAACGACCATTACCACGGATACCCCTAAGCTTCGAGATAGCTTCACAGTACTTTGAAGCCAAGAAACTGTTTCGTCTTTTAGCACCGCCCAAGCTTCATCGATGACTAAAAACTTGCCTAATCCAACAGTTGCAATTGCAGACGAAATCCAACTGGTTGCACAAATCATGGTCGGAGCGAGTGCTGCAGGAATCCTATATAAAGCAGATAAATCTATGACTAGTCCTGGGCCGCTCCAATCGATTTCTATTGTTGTTTTTCCGTCTAACATCCCTGCTAGATCCCCTTTTATCAATCTTCGCAAAGCCAGTGCTATATCTTGGCACTCTCGCTTTAGGGCTGGGAGATCGATAGATAAAGACTCAGCCATTGCAACTGTTGGCCTAAGTAAGAGATCAACCACATCCCCCAAGACTGCGTCATGGGGAAGATTTTCAACGACGACATCAATACCTGCTCTTTCACTTGGATTGAGCTCTCTACCAACACCACTAGCTGCTAAGGCTGCTAATAAAGTAGAACGTCTCTGTGCAATTCGTTCTGGGAGATCTAAATCTCCTGGAGCTGGATCTAAAGGATTAAGTCGTGCTGATCCTCCTGGTTCTAATTTAACAACAGGGATATCTAGAGATTTAGCTAGGGCTGAATACTCACCTTTGGGATCTAGGAAAAATCCTTGTCTTGCAAATACGCCAATTTGGCGATATAAAAAACTCTTCACAAAAGCAGATTTTCCTCTTCCGACTTGGCCAGCTATAAAAATAGCAGGACTAGTTATAATTCCTGATCTATAAAATTCCCAAGGATCAAATAAAAAAGCATCTCCCGAAAAGGCTTCGAGACCAATAACCACACCTCCTAAGGAGATAGATTTATGAGACTGTAAAGGATAAAGAGATTTGACCACTCTAGAAGTTTCTTCATGAGGGGGAACGAGATCTTGTTTTTGTTTTTTACTAAAAAAACTCATGCTATTTTTTCCTCTGTCTTTTTTGCTTTTTCCTCACTTCGTAATTTTTCAACAATTGGGATTGATATTGGTAAAATCTTATTTAGAGCATTAAATTGACGGAATAATAATTTGTTGAGTGATAACTGACTTTGATGACCAGCTGCTCTAATCGATCTTGAAGCATTTTCTAAATTTGTTTCACTATTGGCTACTAAAAGGATAAATCCACTAAATTTTAAAGCTGAATGACCACTTATGAGGTCGTGCTCTCTAGCTTCTGAAGCAGCATATTCACGTTGTAGTCTTAGCTTTGGACTAAAACCAAAACGAGCTCTTAGTTTTTGATCTGAACCCATATTTGTTCTGGCTACTTCGGCTTTTCTAATGGCTTTCCAGTTAGGTATAGGTTTTATCTCAACCGCCATTACTCTTGTTGCTGGAAGGCGAGTTGAAAGCAAAGGTGATAAAAATGAACCAAAGACTGAAATTCGTGGCCATTCATTTATCCAAAAAGTCCTAGCCCAGTAATTATCTAAACGAAATTTATCCGCTTCTTCTTTTACTGAGACATTTAGCCTTGGAGTCCTAACTTTGTTGGCTAAATAAGCACTTACTTGGCCTTGGCGTGAAAACGGCCGTAAAATAGCTTCTGTTTCACTAGCTATTTGATGAATGCTTAATGGACGAGCTGTAAAACCAGTCTCATTGAGCCTACGAGCTAGGTGCTCAGCCTCAGCAATTACAATTGCTTTAGGATCACCTTTTTTTGTTTTCTCTGGTTCAATATCTAAAACCAAAATAGTTCTATGTTCTGTAGAGCTGTTGGCTACAGAACATAATAATTTTTGATAATCTTGAGCTGCTTCTTTGGTCCTCGGTTTAGCATTTAGATCAAACCAACGTTGAGGATCCCCCGACGATGCAGGAGAAGAAGATTCTATCCAAGTACATCTTTTTATAGGTAGGGGATCTCCACCAAGTCCAGCTAATATACTCCCCCACTTTTGTAAAATTTGATCCTGTTCTTGGTGATCCAACAATCCAAAATCACTGGCTTCAAGTTTCATAGCTACTCGCCATTGATTATCACCGTTAGGTATACGGCCCCAAGTACCACTATTGCCAACGTGGTCCTCACCAATTTGATTCAGATCTGGTGGATCTATCCAAGGATTTACCTCTTGGATAGTCTTTCCTGTTATTAATTTGAATCCATAACTACTTATATCAAATAAAACTTCACTTAATGACCTCTCCCCTATTGGGATCCACCAAAGAGCTGGAATGGCAATGATAAAAATAATCCCAAACCATAAGTTATTAAAACCTGACAAAGCGATCATTGCTAAAAGGATCAAAACAACACCTAGAATAAATTGACGGCCCTTTAGACCCATTACAGACCCACTTTTAGTAAGGGGGCTAAATCGATACAAGTTCGGCATCAAAATGGCTCAATCTCCAAAATTGAAAATAATCAATCTTCTATTACTAATAGCAAGGAATTCTATAGGTTTTTAGTGAATTATATATTGAACTGCTCCCGGTATAGTCGAATAATTGAATTTTTATATAATTACTAATCAGATTTTGCAGTTTCAATCAAGGGGTTACTTTAAGTTTTGAGCAATAGGAAATTGCGTTCATACTCAGCAAGCCTGATTTCTTTCAAAATCACATAGCTGAATCAATTCTGGGAATAGTGACGAATTTCATTTGGAGAATTTATAACTGTGTAATATTTACGGTAATATTTACGCTGGGATCTCGATGCAGCTAAATTGTGTTAAGTTTCCCGTTCTGTGTATTCTTGGAGATAGAATATAGGCAAAAATGTTATACTGTATTACTAATTTTAGTCATCTTTATAACTTATTTGATCCCAATTTCTTCAGACCACTTACCTCATCATTAATCAATATCAGAATACAAGGAACCCACTACATGAGTAATTTTTTTAGAGCAGTAGGCAAATTCTCTGTCCGTTTTAGGTGGTTTATAGTACTTACATGGATACTTGGAACTATTGCAGCAGTTAGTTTTTTCCCTTCTTTGTCATCGGTTGTAAATGGACAAAACTCTGCCTTTTTACCTAATAGTGCTCCTAGCGAACAAGCTGCAAACTTAGCTGGTTCCTTACAACATCCAAATGAAACTCCAGTACTTGTAGTTGCTACTAATGCCAATAAAGCTTTTACCACAAGTGATGAACAAGCACTTTCCAAGCTACAAAGTTCCCTCAAACATGTTCCAAATGTCACCAAGGTTTACAATGCCGGAATCTCTCCAGATGGTAAAGCAGCCGAACTAATCGTAGAGTCAAATGTGTCTCAAGTTGGAACCCCTGCGACAACTCTTATATCAAATATTGAAAATTCAATCTCTAAAACAGCAGCTCCATCTGGATTTTCTGCTCATGTAGCTGGAAATGTCGCAATCAATGTAGCTAACCAAGCATCTTCTGCAAATCAAACTAATCAAACTCAGCTACTGTCTATTATCTTTATA
>JAJYPT010000088.1 GCA_021795135.1 Actinomycetes bacterium | reverse complement strand
GTCGACCCCAGGTAACCAAGAAAAAAAAGTTCCATCTTGCCATGGATCTTGGGCAATGGCGGGATCTAGGTTTTGTATAGAAGTCAATTTTGTGTAATCAAAAGAGTATGGTCAATATGCATTTGTTTATTTTCTCATCCTAGCTCTAATTTTATTATTTTCATGGGCTCCTTTTAAAGCATAAGTAGAAATTCCTATTCCCCATCCCAAAGCAGGCCACACAGGCCAAAAATAACCTCCAGGATTAGTTAGGCTCCATATAACAATAAGAAAACTTATAACTAATACATATAACAAAATATGAGGAAAGACGAGCCAATGTCTTTTTATCTTTTCATTTTGTTGGCTCAAAGGATGGGCTTGGATAGAATAGGAATAAGAAGCAGGTAGCTGTCTAAGGCAAAAATCTAAATCCTGAAAGGTCTTAGCAGAATAAGCTTCATCTAGTCTTTGTTGATATTCTGCAAAATCTAGTCGTCCCTCGCTATAATGAAGAGATAGTTGAGAAGCAACATTATCTCTGTCTTTATCCGAAGCTCTAATTGATAAACGTTCATTAGACATGAAAAACCTTATACTTATTCCCTAGATCAACAATAATAAGTATACCCTTTGTTACTAGCTTTTATTTTTCACTTCTTTGGGGAGATTTTATAACTAAACTCAAAATTATGTCTGTCATTGAGCTTGGAAGTCTTGCCCCTAATTTTTCTTTATTTGATCAAAATAATCACATTGTAACTCTAGATTCTTTTAGAGGTAAAAAAGTATTTATATATTTTTACCCCAAAGCAGATACGCCGGGTTGTACCACACAGGCTTGTTCCCTAAAAGAAGCAGAACAAGATCTAACAGGTGTAGAAATTATTGGAATAAGTCCTGATTTACCTGAAAAATTAGCTAATTTTGATGATAAATATAAGTTGAATTTTACTTTATTATCCGATCCCGACCATCAAGTATTGCAAGCTTATGGAGCTTGGGGACAAAGAAGCCTGTATGGTAAAAAATTTATGGGCGTTATTCGCTCAGCTTGTTTAGTAGATGAAGAAGGAAAAATAATTAAGCTTTGGCCAAAAATTTCTCCAAAACAAACGGTTGAAAAGTTAGTGAGTGCTCTAAATGTCCAGTCTTGATCCAAAAGATATAATACCGCATCGTCCACCTTTTTTATTCTTAGACTATGTTTATGACATAGTTCCTGGTAAAAGTGCTAAAGGGATATGGAATTTGACTGGAGAAGAAGATTTTTTCAAAGGTCATTTTCCCAATCGCCCAACTCTTCCTGGGGTTTTAATGGTTGAGGCTATGGCTCAATTGGGAGCGGTGGCTTTACTTAGTGAAGAACAATTTAAAGGAAAATTAGTTCTTTTTGGAGGCGTAGACAAAGCTCGTTTTAGACGCCAAGTTGTGCCAGGAGATGTTTTGGAGTTAGAAGTAGAGCTGGGTAGTATGTCTAAACGAGCAGGAAAAGGTACCGGGAGAGGAATTTTGAATAATCAAGTAGCTTGTGAAGCAGGGATGCTATTTATTATTAGTGATTTCTCCTAGTTTTTATTTAATAGGAGAAATCACTAAACATCCATTATGGCCACCAAAGCCAAAGGAATTAGATAGAACAGCCGAAGGTTCCCAAGGACGGGTTTGGGTTACTATATCTAGATTAATTGAAGGATCTGGAACTGAAAACCCCATAGTTGGAGGAATTAATTTTTTTTCTATACTCAAAGCAACTGCAACTGCTTCCATTGCTCCTGCAGCACCTAGGGAATGTCCCGTGACTCCTTTTATAGAAGTTACAGGTGGAGCTGAATTACCAAATACTTTTACAATAGCTTCAGCTTCTGCCGCATCGTTTAAAGGAGTAGAGGTTCCATGGGCATTTATATGTCCTATCTGAGAAGGATCTAATTCTGCATCTTCGAGGGCAAGCTCCATGCAAGTAGATGCTCCATTGCCACCAGGAGAAGGAGCAGTGATATGATAGGCATCAGCGGTGCTTGCAGCTCCTGATAGTTCTGCATATATATATGCACCTCGAGCTTTGGCGGATTCAAAATCTTCCAGCACTACTATTGCAGCCCCTTCTGCCATTACAAACCCATCTCTTCTTGCATCAAAAGGCATTGAAATGCCAGATGAAGAAAGAGCAGTCATATTGGTAAAGCCGGCAATACTAACAGGGGTCATTGCGGCTTCAGTACCTCCAGCTATCATTACATCACAACGTCCGCTCGCAATTAATCTGGCAGCATTGCCAATAGAATGGGTACCAGAAGCACAAGCAGTTACAGTTGTCTCACAAGGTCCTCGCCATCCTTTTCTCATTGAAACACTAGCTGAGGCTGCATTTGCCATGATTAGGGGAACTAAAAAAGGAGATACACGTCGAGGACCTTTTTCTTTGTGAATTACAATTTGTTCTTCTAAGGTTCCAATTCCTCCAATGCCAGTGCCAATCATTACCCCTGAACGATCAGGGTCATAATTTAAAGTACCTGCATCTTGGAGGGCAAGTTCTGCAGCACCTACTGCAAATTGAGTAAAACGGTCAGCCCTTCGGGCTTCTTTTGGGCCAAACCAAGGAGAAGGGTCAAAATTATGTATCCTTCTTTCTCCATCTATAGGTTTTTCTAAAAGACCTTGCCAAAATGAATCTTTACCCTGTCCACAAGCAGCTATTACACCAAGTCCTGTGATAGCTACTCTTCTTGAGCCAGGCGTAGAGTTAGCGGGAACTGACCAGTTGAGTTTCATTAGATTTTAGATTTGACTAAATCAAAAGCTTGTTGGATTGTTTCGATGCCTTCCATCTCAGACTCATCTACAGTGATGTCAAAGGTTTCTTCTAAAGCCATAGAAAATTCAACTAAGTCTAAACTGTCTGCATCAAGATCTTCACTAAATCGAGCTTGGGGAGTTATTTTGTCTGGAGAGACTTGTAGGACCTCTATTGCACAAGTTTTAAATTTTTCATAAGCATCTTGCTCGGACATTTAGGGTTTAAAATCCTTTCTTGAATTATTAATAACTTTACATCTTGGATTAAAGTTCTTCTCAAGGTAATGCTAAATTTTATTTCTTTGACTAGGGTTTATAACTAGCTTCCTAGCCCCATACCACCATCGACTGACAAGACTGCACCTGATACATAAGAGGCTTCATCAGATGCTAAGAATTTTACACAAGCTGCTATTTCGCTTGGTTCGGCAACTCTTTTCATAGGAACCATGTCAATTAAGGCTTGTTGTTGGCGAGAAGTCAATGCTTTCAACATATCAGTTTCGACTGGTCCTGGCGCTACTACATTGACTGTAATGTTGCGAGTAGCTAATTCTTTTGCTAAAGAACGAGCAAACCCACTAAGACCAGCTTTACTTGCTGCATAGTTGGCTTGTCCTGCTTGGCCTGTATGTCCCACTATGGAAGAGATGAAAATGATTCTTCCAGATCTAGAACGTATCATTGGTCCTATAGCTTGTTTGGCTACTTTAAATGACCCTGTAAGGTTGGTGTCGATAACTTCTTGCCAGGAATCTTCAGTCATCTTTAGTAGTAATGAATCTTTATTGATCCCTGCGTTTGATACCACGACTTCTACAGGTCCCCAGTCATTTTCTATTTCTGAAAATAATGCTTGTATTTGTTGGGTCGAGGTAACGTCACACTTTATTTTTTTAAATGATCCTTGAAGGTCTAACTCAGGAGGAGTTGAATTGTAAGTTATAGCTACTTTGTCTCCTTGTGCTAAAAACTCTTTAGCACAAGCCAAACCAATACCTCTAGATCCTCCAGTAATTAAAACTACACGACTAGAATTTTTCATCCCCATTTTAGAGCTGCGCTAGCCCAAGACATTCCTGCTCCGAATCCTGACACAACTATAGTATCTCCTTTTTTGAGATTGCCCCTTTTTGTAGCTTCATCTAAAGCCAAAGGTATAGAAGCAGCTGAGGTATTGCCTAATTTGTCTAATACAATTGCTGTTTTTTCCATCGGTATCCCCAAGCGCTGATTTATTGCTTCAATAATTCGAATATTTGCTTGGTGGGGTACGAATAAGTCGATGTCTTTGACGTCTAAATTAGCCCTTTGAAGAGTTTTTTGAACTGAGTCCACAACTACTCTTACTGCCTTTTTGAAAACGTCTCGACCCTTCATCTGCAAAAACCCAGAATGATCACAATATAACAAATTTACATCTTGACCGCTACTTCCCAGGTCCCAGCTCAAAAGTGAATCAGGTTCGTTTGTCTTTTGCAGCACAATAGCGCCTGCTCCATCTCCAAACAATACAGCCGTAGAGCGATCGTCTTGGTCTACAAAGCGAGATAAAGCTTCAGAGGCTATAAGCAAAATTTTATCTACTCCACTTCCACGAACAAGTCCGTGGCCTACTACAAGGCTATAAACAAATCCCGAACAAGCAGCATTTAGGTCAAAGGCTCCGCAATTGAGTCCTAATCCAGTTTGAATTCCATGAGAACTGCCAGGAAAAATATGATCTGCAGCAGTAGTGGTAAGGATGCAAAGCCCAATCTCAGAAGGGTCCAAATTTGCAACTTCTAGGGCTTTTTTGCCTGCTTGTATACCTAATTCTACAGTTGTTCCTCCCATGTGACGCTCTTTGATTCCAGTTCGTTCTGTTATCCATTGATCGGAGGTATCTAAACGAGCAGCAAAGTCTGCATTTGTAACTATTTTGTCTGGCAAAGCTGTACCTACTGCACTAAAGCTAACGCCTGTCATTAATATCTCCTAAAATTGGCACCGAGGTTGGAATAAGTAGACCTTTGGTATCTATTGATGGACAGTTTGTGTATTTTTTACAATCGAGTCTACATCTGAACGCAGCCATGCTACAGGCTGGCCGTTTGTAACTCTTTCTCCTGGAAGAGCAAGCAAACCCATCAAGATTCCTCTAAATGGAGATCTTATAGGATCTCCATTTACTGTTCCTATGACATCTCCAACTTCTACGAAAGTATTTAAATTTTTATTTGTTTCAAAAGTAGCATTCTTGGTCGAAGAAATAGCTGTACTTTCTACAGCTTTAATTAGTTCTGCAACAGGATCAAAGGTTCCAGTACCTGGGCTGGTAATGAGCCGTTCTGACATATAGAGCCGTTCACCTTGGTGGGTAGAGATGTATTCTTGTAATGATTTAGAATTTCCAGCTACAAACTCTACTAATGAATCCAATTGATCAGGTTGGGTTATAGGTATTGATTTGATTCCTGGAATAGTACGTTTTGAAAGTCCACTCAAAACTGTTCCTGGTCCCATTTCCACAAAAGCTGTTACTGGTTCTTTTGATAAATTAATCAATGTTTGGCTCCACATAACAGGACTTGTCAATTGAGCAGATAACAATGCAGGCCATTCTTGTCCTTTGGTGTGAGCTAAGGAATCTACATTTGCCACAACTGGAATTTCAGGATCATAGAAGCTAACTTGACCAAGGGCTTTTCTCAATCTACTTTTAGCAGGTTCCATCAAAGGAGTATGAAAAGCTCCATTGACAGCAAGAGGAATGATTTTTTTTGCTCCCATTTGTTTCAAAATAATGCGAGCTTGTTCTAATGAGGGCAATGTTCCCCCTACGACAACTTGACCAGGGGCATTATAGTTAGCAACCCAAACTTGTTGTTCGGTTCTCCTACAAGCTGCTTCTACGGCATGATCTTCTAGGCCTAATACAGCCATCATAGATCCTTCATTTTCATCATTGGCTATTTGCATGGCTTCACCGCGCTCTCCTACCAAGCGAAGCCCATCTTCAAAAGATAAGGCCCCACTTGCAACCAAGGCAGTATATTCGCCTAAACTATGTCCCGCACAAGCTGAGGGGGAAATACCTAAGCGTTCTATGGCGTCCAATATAACTAGACTTAGAGTAAAAGTTGCTATTTGAGAGTTGCGGGTAGAGGTAAGTTCTTTAGCAGAAGCTTCAAGTAAAAGAAATTCCACATCTCTTTTTGAAATTTGTGAAGCATATTCTACTAGTTCCCAAGAAGGGTGATCCACCCAACCCGCTCCCATACCTGGTTTTTGAGATCCCTGTCCTGGAAAGGTAAATACTAACATCCCTCTCCTTACTATAAATTTTTTTATCTGTACCTAAGACTCTCCAAAGCTTAATTTGGTTTCATCTAAAATTAAATTGGTTGATTAAATAAAAAGAAATATTGTCAAAACTATGTTCTTAGCTTTTCTCTAAAGGTAACCTCTTAGATAGTTTCTAATTGCCCGGGTGGTGGAACGGTAGACACGGAGGCCTCAAAAGCCTTTGCTCTTATGGGCGTGCGGGTTCAAATCCCGCCCCGGGCACTATATTAGCCCCAGGTATCATATTTATTGAAAGTGCTTGTGGAGCTTTACATTTCAGATTAAATCAAGTTTTTTATTTAACTCCTAAATTGATAGAAATTTAGAAAATATCTTTTAGACTTAGTTGCTTTTGAGTGTGGCTGTTAAAAATAACTAAGTGTTATTTTTAAATTGTACCTAGTATTGTTGATTGTAAGTTTTTTAGAAAAGATATTTTATTTGAAAAATTTCCGAATAATGAGTGAAATAATCTAGTGCTATTTACCTCTAACTTAGTTGAAAATTTTTTAATTAAAAATGGTCTGTTCAGGACTAAGATAACACTAGGAATTCCTATTGAAACAATCATATTAGGATTCTTGATAGCGCTAATTCTTGTAAAGGTCCACTTTTTGTGGAAATATTTTTCCAGATTTATTATCTCTATCATTCATGAGGCAGGACATGGTTTATTTGCTTTATTGTTGACTCGTAAAGCTCCTCGAATTAATCTACATCATGATACAACCGGACAAACTTGGTCTTATTGTGGCAACGGCTTTAAAAGGTTATTGATAACAATGGCTGGATATCCCTTTCCAAGCACTTTAGCTATTTTAGGGGGATATTTAATGGGAATGAGGTTGTATAAAGACTGGTTTGTTTTTCTGTTGATATTGCTAATAGTAGAGTTAGTTTTTTTGATTAGGAATTTTTTCGGTATTTTATTAGTATCTTTTGTTCTATTGATAGGTTATTTTGTTTGGAAAACTACAAATTTAGCAACAATACAATTACAACTTATTGGCGAGA
>JAJYPT010000087.1 GCA_021795135.1 Actinomycetes bacterium | reverse complement strand
CATTTTTAGTATGTTGGGAATAATTTTAAGCTTTAAAGAATAATTTTAAACTTTAAATTGCCCTTTTTCTAGTTAATTTCACCAAATTATTGGTTCTATGAGTTCAAAGCTAGCAAAATTAGTTATTTCATGCACATTAGTTATATGTTCAATAAATAATTTAGCTGTCTCGCTACGTTTTTCATCATTTCGAGCAACTAGATGCCATTTTCTTTTCAAAGGCAACGGTCCATAAATCCATTTTTCCAAAGAGGCTTCATTTAGGTAGTGAGCTACAGCATCTGATGAAATTAAAGTTATTCCTAATCCTATTCTTACAGATTCTCTTATGGCTCCATTGGATCCCAAAGTAAGGACAGGTGGATTTATGCCTAATTGCTCAAAAAGTTCTTCTGAAGTGGCTCTAGTTCCAGATCCAGGCTCTCTCATCAACCAAGTTTGTTTTCTTAAATCTTCTAGGCTTACTGCTCTTTCTTTTTGACCTTCGGTTGCAGCAGCAACTACAACTAATTCATTTTCTTTTATGGCCAAAGTAACATATTTTCCAATGGCTGGAGGTTTTCCTCCAATTGCAAGATCTACGCTTCTATCTGCTAAGGCCTCCCAAACTCGTTGGCGGTTTCCTACCTCTAATGCAATTTCTACCCCCCGATAGTGAGATCTAAAAGAGCTAAGATATCTAGGAACTAAATTTTCTCCCGCTGTAGTCACTGCTGCTAAGCGCAATGGACCACTTTGAGGATCAGCACTGGATCTGACAGCAGAACTTGCTTCTTCTAAAAGACCAAGAATTTCTTTTGCATATTGAACAAGGACAATCCCAGAAGGAGTTATTTTTATTCCTCGTCCTTCTTTTGTGAAAAGTTTTACTTTTAGTTCTTTTTCTAAATCATTTACGACAGAAGAAATAGCTGGTTGTGAAACAGTTAGCTTTTCTGCAGCAGCTCTTATTGACCCTGAGGTTGCAACAGTTAAAAAGGTTCGTAACTGATTAGGACTCATAACCTATTAGTTATTAACAAATAAAAAAAGTCAATAGACATCTAAAGAATTTTGAAGCATTGTTGTCTAGAGAGGAGAAAATTATATGCCAGATATTAAAAACAAGGGGGAAGCAGGTGTTATCCCTTATGCGAAAAGAGGATACTGGGAACCCAACTATGAGCCAAAAGATACCGATATTTTAGTCGCTTTTCGTATTGTTCCTCAAAAAGGTGTAGATGTTATAGAAGCCGCAGCAGCTGTAGCTGGAGAATCATCTACTGCTACATGGACAGCTCTATGGACAGCTCGCTTGGTTGATCTTGAACATTATCAGGCAAAATGTTATCGCATAGATCTAGTACCTGGTACAGACCAATATATTGCCTATATTGCTTATGATATCGATCTTTTTGAACAAGGCTCTATCGCTAATTTAACTTCTTCTATTATTAGCGATGTTTTTGGTCTTAAAGTAATTCAGTCTTTGCGTTTAGAAGATATGCGTATTCCAAGTTTGTATGTAAAGACCTTTCATGGTCCTCCCCATGGAATTATTACTGAACGTGAACATCTAAATACCTATGGTCGCCCCTTACTAGGTGCAACTATAAAGCCAAAATTAGCTTTATCAGCGAATAATTATGGTCGTATCATTTACGAAGCTCTTCGTGGAGGCCTCGACTTTACCAAAGACGATAGAAGCATCAATACTCAGGTGTCTATGGGCTGGAGAGATAGTTTTATCTTAGCTATGGAAGCTATTGAAAAAGCTCAAGCTACAACTGGGGAAATAAAAGGACATTATATGAATGTCACTGCTGCTGATATAGAAACAATGTATGAAAAAGCTAATTTTGCCAAAGAAATTGGTGCCCCTATTATCATGATTGATCTTGCTGTTGGATATGTGGCTATACAATCGATGTCTAATTGGGCGCGTAAAAATAGAGTTTTATTGCATCTAGATCAGTCAAGTCATAGCACTTATAGTCGCCAAAAGACACATGGTATTAGTTTTAGAGTTATTGCCAAATGGGCCAGACTTATTGGTGTTGATCATATTCATGCAGGAACCATCGTTGGAAAACTTGATGGAGACCCAAATATCATTAGGGGTTTTTACGATATTTTGAGGCAAGATTTTGTTCCCACAAATCCTGCTCATGGGATCTATTTTGACCAATCTTGGGCCTGTTTGTCCAATGTAATGCCAGTTGCCTCTGGTGGTATTCATGCTGGTCAAATGCATCAACTTTTACATTATTTAGGACAAGACGTAGTGTTGCAATTTAGTGGAGCCATCATGGGTCACCCAATGGGAATCTCTGCTGGAGCAACTGCTAGTCGTGTTGCTAGCGAAGCAATGATCAAAGCTCGCAATGAAGGTCGGGACTTTTTAAAAGAAGGAGATGACATCTTAGCTAATGTAGCCAAACAAAGTCCCGAGCTTCAAATGGCTTTAGATATTTGGGGAGGTATTTCTTTCAACTATGAATCTACTGACACCCCTGATATAACACCTAGTTCAATTTGAGATTTAGAAAAGTTTGAAAGGAAGAAAAATGAAACTTAGTCAAGGTAGTTTTTCTTATTTGCCTGAATTATCTAATGATGAGATAAAGCTCCAGATTCAATACGCTTTGGACCAGGATTGGACTATTGGAATTGAATTTAGCGACAATCCTTATCCTCCCAAGTCATTATGGGAAATGTGGGGACTTCCAATGTTTGATATGAGAGATAGTGCAGCAATTATCTACGAAGTAAATAGATGTAGACAAGCCTACCCAAACTACTACATTCGAATAACTGCCCATGGTACAAGTTTAGGTCGTCAATTTACTGCTTTTTCATTTATTGTCAATCGTCCCAAATCTGAATCTGAATTTATAGCCCAAGCCGATGATTTTGGTCATGGTAGTAGTAAATTTTAGGAGTCTAAATATAAAATTACCTTAGGTATTTAGACCTAAGGTAATTTTTATGCTAGCTAATCTTTAGACCTTTTTTCCTTTTCCTATAACTATTACTCCTTGTTGAGAAGTAGTAAAGCGTTGGGCATCAACTTCTGGATCCATACCCATGATGGTACCTGGGGATATGACTACATCTTTGTCAATAATGGCGTGACGTAATTTTGCTCCTTGTCCAATATAGACATTGTCTAAAACAACGCAGTTTTCTACTACGGCTCCAGATTCAATTTTTACCCCAGGTGAAATAATAGAACGACGTACTGTGGCTCCAGAGATAATTACTCCTGGACTAATCATTGAATCCAGTGCTTGGCCTCGTCTATTTGCTTCGTCAAATACAAATTTTGCAGGTGGTAGGGGAGGGCGCCAAGAATAAATGGGCCAGCTATTGTTAAACAAATTAAAACGAGGATGGACAGAAACTAAATCCATATGAGCCTCATAATAAGAATCTAAAGTTCCAACATCTCTCCAATAGTGCTTATCGTGTTCTGTACTGCCAGGTACTTGATTCTGGCTAAAGTCATAAACGCCTGCATTTTGTTCTTCTACCATCATGGGAATGACATCTCCACCTAAATCATGCTGACTTGATTCAATTGCAGAGTCTTTTACTACAGCATTTATTAGCGCTTCGGTAGAAAATACGTAATTACCCATAGAAGCTAAAATCTTGTCAGGATCAGAACTAAGACCTTCTACATTGGTAGGTTTTTCTAAAAAAGAATCTATTTTAATTCCGTTTTTACTTTGTATTACACCAAATTCACTAGCTTGTTCTTTTGGGACTCTAACCCCTGCTACTGTTACCCCAAAACCAGATTCTTTGTGGGCTTTTACCATTTGGGCTGGATCCATATGATAGACATGGTCAGCTCCAAAGACTACAACAAAATCTGGACGCTCATCTCTTATGAGATTAAGATTCTGATAGATTGCATCTGCAGAACCAGAAAACCATCTTGGTCCTCTATTCATTTGGGCAGGAACAGGAGTAATATAGTTTCCTAATTGAGCAGAAAGGTTCCAAGTTTGGTCAATGTGTCGGTTTAAGCTATGACTTTTATATTGGGTAAGAACTACCACCTTTAGGTATTTAGCATTTATGAGATTGGACAAAACAAAATCTATTAGGCGATAATTTCCTCCAAAGGGCACTGCTGGTTTGGCTCGATCAGCTGTTAGGGGGTATAGACGTTTACCTTCACCGCCAGCTAGTACCATAGCCAGGACAGGATTGTTCACATTTCTCCTTCTGCTTTTTGTGACATTTGTTATGACTTATTCTAATTGTTGCCCATATTTAGCTAATAACTATTCAAGATCAACAATAAAGTTGTTAAAACTTGGCAAACTGGAAGTAAAAACTTATTCGAGATACTTTATTAGATAGGAATTTGTTGGAATCAAATTTACCTTATACATCAGTTGTTAATTCGCTTGATTCTAAATCCTTTATAGAAACATCTTCTGAATCTGTAGAGCGTATTTTGTCCAATGGGGAAAAAGAATCCATCTTTGAATCAAAACTAGAAGAAATAAGTGGTCGCCGTGTTGCATGGTTCAAATTAGGAGATGCTAAGAATCCAAGAGCGCTAAAAGCAAGTGATGCTTTGAAGATTTCAAAATTGATTACAACCGCTATTGAATTAGAAATACCAGTAGTGGGTTCCATTTCTATTACTGGATTTGACCTAAGAGATGGAATTACCGCTTTGGCAGCGTGGGGAGCTTTGGTAAGATCTCTTAGTAGTGCTTCGGGTGTTATTCCTACCTTTATAATAGTAACTGGGCCTTGTGTGTCTTCAGTATCGCTTTTGCTTGGAATAGTAGACATTGTGATCTTTACCGAAGATGCTCATGCTTTTGTAAGTGCCCCTTCGACTGTAGCTGGTATAACTGGTGCTCAAGTAAGTCCTACAGATTTAGGTGGATATCAAATTCATGCTAATCAAAGCGGCCTTAGTAGCTTTGTAGTCCAAGACGAAGAAGAAGCTTTAGTGGTTGTATTAGATGTTTTATCTTATTTACCGTCTTCTTGTTGGCAAATACCACCTAAGGTTTTATCTCAAGATCCCACTGATAGACAATGTAATATAGCAGAATCGGTGGTACCAAATTCTTCTTCTGCATCTTATGATATGGTCCAAGTAATAAACGATATAGTAGATGAGGACACTTTTTTAGAGTTGCGTTTTAGTTTTGCTCCAAATATCCTCACTGGTTTTGCTCGCATTGGTGGAATAAGTATAGGAATTATTGCCAATCAACCTTCTAGGTTGGCAGGTACAATAGATATAGAAGGTTCACAAAAAGCAGCTCGTTTTGTCCAAATGTGTGATGCTTTTAACGTAAGTTTGCTTACTTTAGTAGATACTCCAGGGTTTCAGCCCGGTAAGGATCTAGAGTGGCGGGGTATGATTAGACATGGTGCTCAATTAGTTCATGCTTATGGAGCTGCTAGTGTGCCTAGGGTGTCTATGGTAATTAGAAAAGCTTATGGAGGAGCCTACATTGTCATGGATTCCAAAGGATTAGGTAATGACATATGTTTTGCATGGCCCAATGCTGAAATAGCAGTAATGGGGGCTTCAGGCGCAGTTCAGATTTTACATGGACGAAAATTAGCACAAATCGAAGACGATCAAGAGCGCCTAAGGACCAAAAATGAATTAGAACAACAATATGCGCAGCGTTTTTGTACAGCTGAATTGGCTTCTGAGCGAGGGTATGTAGACGATATTATAGAACCTAGCCAAAGCCGTGAGCTGATATTTAGAGCTTTTGAAATGCTAGAAACCAAGCGAGAAGAATTGATAAAACGCAAGCACTCTAATTCTCCACTTTGACAAAAGCCTAACTGCTTAATACGAATATTTACATGAATTGCCCAGAAGGGAAAGCAATTGAAAGACACCAGTAGACCTTCATCTAGTTCTTTTTCAACCCATGATATATTTCCTTCGGATGCTCCTTTGATCTCGAATCCTTATGCTGATCCCATGTTACGCTTGGCAGAAGAGGTAGAACTTTTAAGAGATACTCTTAATTTGGTGTTGAAAGAACAAGTTGGTGTTGAGTTTTTAGAACTGACAAATGAGATAAGAATACGTGCTACAGAACTTAGAGAACACTATACAGTCGAAGGAGAGGCCGAATTAGCAGATTTAGTAGCTGGTCTAGACGTAGAACTTTCTTCACATGTAGTTAGAGCATTTACTCTTTATTTACACTTAGTAAACATTGCAGAAGCTCGCAATCGCCTTCGAGCAATAAGAGCTAGACAATTACGAGAAGAGCCTTTTCCAAGGGCAGAATCTATTGCTCAAGCAATTACTAGCTTGAAACAAGAAGGTGTAAGTTCTAAAGAAGTTGGAAGTTTATTACAACGCTTAGATCTAAGACCTGTCTTTACTGCCCATCCCACAGAAGCACGTCGTCGTTCTGTATTAGAACATCATCGTCATATAGATTCTTTGCTTGGGAGCCTAGAAGACCCTAGGCTTACCTCTAATGAACGCTTTGATGTGCATGAGGCCTTATCTGCAGAAATAGCAGTACTTTGGCAAACAGATGAAGTTAGAGCAATAAGACCTACACCTCAAGATGAAGTCAAAAAAGGATTAATTTATTTATCTGAAGCAGGATACTATGTGGTTCCTAGGCTCTATCGTGATCTACTTAGTGCAGTAGAGGAAAACTTTCCACAAGCTAGTAAAGATGTCCAACCCTTTTTACGATTTGGTTCATGGATGGGTGGTGATAGGGACGGAAATCCTTTTGTAACTTTAGAAGTAACCGAAGATACCCTATCTCGCCAAAGAGGAATTATTTTAAATAGATATATTTCTGATATTGCTAATTTGGCCTCTGAGATGAGTCATTCTTCTAAAAGAGTAGGTGTTTCTAAAGAATTTGAAAAATCTTTAGAAATTGATTTTTTGGAATTGCCTGAAATTATGAAAAGAGCAACTCTGCGCAACCCATCTGAGCCTTATAGACAAAAATTTACTGTCATTGAAGAACGTTTGCGCCGAACCCATGCATCAGGATATGCAACTGCTGTAGGTAGTGGTGCTTATAGTTCCCCAGACCAATTTCTTGGGGATTTAGAAGTAACAATACAAAGTCTTTGTGCAAATAAAGCTTCTCGATCTACTTTTCATTTTGAAAGAACTTGTTGTAAGG
>JAJYPT010000086.1 GCA_021795135.1 Actinomycetes bacterium | reverse complement strand
ATCTTTTAGGTCGAATTTCCTAGGCCCTGACTGCAGCCTTATCTATATAGAGTCTATATATAGGTCAAACAAGAAGAACTTCCTAAGTTGATAAAACTGAAAAGGATCGGTAAAATTTCGTGTTTTGCAAAGATTGTGGCAAAAAGATTGATTCAGAAGAAAAATTTTGTTGGTTTTGTGATACTCCAATAGCAAAGTCATTGAATCAAAATTCTGCTACTAAGGATAATTCTGATCCCACTTTTCGATCTGAATTGCTGAGTTTGGATTCTGGAGGAAAAAACCTACCTAAATCCTCTAAGTCTCAAGGGAAAAGACCTTTTAGGGCTATTGCTAGTGGTGCGGTCATAGTTGGAGTTACCTCTTTATTTTTTTTATTAAACTTTAATTCTATTTTTTCTCATAAAAAGAAATTAGTCAGAAAATATAACCCACCTCCACCTAGTTCGACCATTGCTTCAGCTACAACAACGTCCCCACCTCCTGCCAGCCGGGTTAGTTCGCTTAGTGGTTCAAATGCCAAAATAGCAGCTATCAGGCTAAACAGTCTTTTGTCTCAAAGTGGTATAGGTAGGACAACTTTAATTTCTACAATCCAAGGAATTAATTCTTGTTCTATTTCTCCTTCAGCAGCAACTCAATTTCTCAAATCTGTAATATCTAACAGACAAAGTTTAATTAATAAACTTGGTGGAGCACATTTAGCTGGATTGCCGAATGAAACTCAATTGCGAAGTTCTTTGAATTTATCTTGGGTGTATTCATTAAAAGCAGACCAATATTTTTTACAATGGGAACAACAAGTAAACAATTCTAGTTGTCATGGACAAGCCCCAGTTACAAGTGCTTATGTAAATGCAATAAATGAATCTAAACTTGCTACGACTTCAAAACAGAATTTTTTATCCATATGGAATCCCATAGCATCCCAACAATCTTTACCTGTCCTTAATTCCTCCCAAATTTAATTTTAAAAATAAAACCCCAAGTTAAATAGATATTTTTATTATTATGAGTCATTTGTAAATTTTAGGTTGTTTAGTTTTGGGGTAAAAATGCTTTTGTTCACATTTCGACTAACAATTAGGAGGTAGATAATGCGAGCAGTGGTATGGAAAGGACCTCATAGTGTTGAAGTCCAAGATGTCAAAGAACCTCAAATCCAAGAAGACACAGACGCAATTTTAAAGCTAACTTCCACAGCTATTTGTGGAAGTGATTTACATATGTACGAAGGGCGCACTTCAGCTAAGCCTGGAACAGTTTTTGGTCATGAGAATTTAGGTGTTATTGAAGAAGTAGGAAAAGACGTAAAGACCTTTAAAGCTGGAGATAGAGTAGTAGTTCCTTTTAATATCTCTTGCGGTTTTTGTTTTAATTGCACCCGAGGCTATACAAGTGCTTGTTTAGTAACCAATCCAGAAATGGCCTCTGCTGCTTATGGATATGCTGATATGGGGCCTTATAAGGGCGGTCAAGCTGAATATGTTCGTGTTCCTTATGCAGATTTCAACTGTTTAGCCCTACCAGGTACTCCTGGGGATAGTTTTGAAGATGATTTTATATGTCTTGCTGATATTTTTCCTACTGGATATTACGGAACTGATCTTGCCCAGGTGGGACCTGGAGACACCGTTGCTATTTTTGGAGCAGGACCTGTGGGCTTGATGAGTGTTATAAGTAGTTCACTTAGAGGAGCTTCTGAAATTTATGTAGTTGATAAAGTGCCAGAACGTCTCTCAAAAGCAGCTGAATTAGGGGCTATCCCAATTGATTTTTCCAAAGGTGACCCAGTAGAACAAATCTTTAGTCATCGTTCCCAAAGTAAAGTAGGTGGGCAAAAACTACGACCAGGATCTGAAAAAATGCCTGGGGTAGATTGTGCTATAGATGCAGTTGGTTATGAAGCAATAGATAGAAGTGATCTTTCTAGACAAAATCCTTCACAAGTACTCCAAGACATATCTCGAGTAACAAATCCTACAGGAAGAGTGGGTATAGTAGGAGTATATTTAGCTCAAGATCCAGGTGGAGTCAACGATGAAGCCAAGCAGGGCAATTTTACTTTTCCTTTGGGTAAAATGTTTTCTAATGGACTAAGCATTGGTATGGGTCAAGCTCCTGTCAAAAGATACAATTCTTATTTGAGAGATTTGATAGTTGCAAACAAAGCACACCCCGGAACAATTATAAGTCACCATCTACCTTTAGATGCTGCTCCTGAGGCATATGCAGACTTTGGAAAAAGAGGAGATGGATATACAAAAATTATCCTAAAGCCTCAAGCAGCATAGTCTAAATTACTTAGAATTTAGGAGAAAACTAAAATAGCAATGCCGATATGGTGTTGCTATTTTAGTTTCTTTGGGTGATTACTTTTAGGCAACCATAAAGTTTTCAACCCTACTGGTTGAATTGGTTCTTTTTTAATAAATACAGATTTTATTTACAGGAATATTATTGTTCGTCCAATGGTATCGAAAAAACCGAAAATTTCTAAAAAGGGGAGTCAAAATAGCCTTATATGGCTCTTTTCTCATTTTTATAGTTGTTTTTTTTGAGCATTTCTTTAAATTCCCTTTACTTACAGCGGTTCTTGGGCCCACCGCTTATGTTTTTGCTGCCCACCCTCAAAGTGAAACTGCAAGGATTAGAAATGCAACTATAGGTCATAGTTGTGCGGTTTTGGTAGGTGTTTCGACTCTTGCAGTCTTTGGATTTGTCAATAATCATACTTCCTTATCTTCTCTTAGCCTTAGCTGGTACCAAGTATTGACCGTAACGGTTGCTCTTTTTTTGACTCTTTTTTTATTAGAAGTATTAAAATCTCATCATGCCCCAGCAGCTGGAACAGTAATACTTATTAGTTCTGGGTTAGCTTCATATGGCCTACATTTAATCGGATTAGTAGTAGGACTTGCTAGTATAATATTAATGGCAGCAATACTGAATCATTTCTTGCCCAACTATAAGGGTTCTCACCATGGTGGAGATTCTCCTAAAGTTAATCAAAGGCATTGGTAGTACTACTGTGGGGTAATTATAAAGGTCGTCACGGTTTTTATAGCGCTTCATTATTGCTACAATATTGTTGCTTGGCATTCTTTACCTCCCAAGAAGTGTAAAAGTTTCTCAAAGAATAGCTGTACTTTAATTGTTGTAATATAGGTAGTGAATACCAAAGCGGTCAATAACTTGTTATAGACAAGTTATTTTTTGCAGTAAAGATGTTCTTATATTGGTATCTTTAAGGTTCGACCATTTGTATGGTTGAAAACCTAATTAGAAATTTATTTCAAAGCTGGCCACTTCGTCGGGGGGCGCGGAGGTCACCTCACACAGGGGTAGATGTATGAAAAGTTTCCTTCCCTCATCTAAGGGTCTTTACAATTCAGAGTTTGAACATGATGCTTGCGGAGTTGCTTTTGTCGCCGACATGCATGGAAGACAAAGTCATGAAATTGTTCAACAAGGTATAGAAGCTCTTTTGAACCTTGAGCACAGAGGTGCTTATGGGGCAGAAGACAACACTGGTGATGGAGCTGGAATATTGATCCAACTCCCAGATGCATTTATGAGAAAGGTAGTTGATTTTGACCTACCTGCTCCTGGAGCATATGCCACTGGTTTAGCTTTTTTGCCTGCTGAAGAAAAAGACTATCATCAAGCTTTGAAAGATATAAAAGACATAGCATCCGAAGAAGGACTTGTTATTTTAGGATGGCGTGAAGTCCCAATTGATGATTCTGGATTGGGATCTATAGCTAGATCTTCACAACCTCGTATTTCTCAGCTATTTGTAGAAGCTAAAGGTCTATCAGGGATGGATATTGAGCGAAAAGTTTTTTTATTTCGAAAAAGAACAGAAATACAATTAGAAGATGTTTATTTCCCCAGTCTTTCAAGTAAGACTTTTGTATATAAAGGCATGCTTACAACACCTCAGTTGACTGAGTTCTATCCTGACTTGTTAGATCCTGAGCTAAAAAGTGCTCTTGCTTTGGTTCATTCTAGATTTTCTACTAATACTTTTCCTGCATGGCCTCTAGCTCACCCTTATCGATATATTGCTCATAATGGAGAAATAAATACTCTTAAGGGAAATCGTAATAAAATGAGAGCAAGAGAAGCCTTGCTCAAAACAGATCTTCTTGAAGGTGATCTAGATAGAATATTTCCTATTTGTACTCCCAACAGTAGTGATTCGGTATCTTTTGATGAAGTCTTAGAGCTGCTTTATATGGGCGGGCGCTCTTTGCCTCATGCTGTATTGATGATGGTCCCAGAAGCATGGGAAAATAATCCAGAAATGGATGCCGCTCGCAGGGCTTTTTATGAATTTCATGCTTCAATGATGGAACCTTGGGACGGTCCAGCTAGCATTGCTTTTACAGATGGAACAGTCATAGGTGCAGTTTTAGATCGAAATGGTCTAAGGCCTTCTAGGTATTGGGTAACTTCTGATGGATTAGTAGTTATGGCCTCTGAATCTGGTGTGTTAGAAATAGACCCAGAACAAGTTGTACAAAAAGGTAGATTACAGCCTGGAAGAATGTTCCTAGTAGATACAGAACAAGGTCGTATTATCTCTGATTCAGAAATAAAATCATCTTTAGCTAACGCTCATCCATATTCTGATTGGCTAGATCAAAACCTAATTAGAGAAGATGACCTGCCAGCTTATAAAGTAACAACACCTAAACACTCTTCAGTTGTGTTGCATCAAAATACATTTGGTTATACCCAAGAAGAGATAGCTGTACTAATTTCTCCTATGGCCCAACAAGGTGCAGAAGCAATAGGATCTATGGGAAATGATGCTTCACTAGCAGTTCTTTCCAATCGCCCTAGATTGTTATTTGATTATTTTTCCCAGCTATTTGCCCAAGTAACTAATCCACCTTTGGATGCAATAAGAGAAGAATTAGTTACTTCTTTGTTTACCTTATTGGGTCCTGAACGCAATCTTTTTGATCCCACACCACAGTCTTGTCATCAGATTCTTTTATCTTCTCCGGTGATTTCTAATTCTACTTTGGCTAAATTTGTCCATATAAATCAAAAAGGTGAGACTCCAGGTTTTACACCTTTTGTTATAGAAGGCATCTATAAAGTCGAAGGTGGAGAACAAGCTTTATTCCAAGCAATTGAAGATGTGAGGACCAAAGTAAGCCAAGCTATTGAAAAAGGAGCAAATATAATTGTCCTTTCAGATCGAAATAGCTCAAAAGAGATGGCTCCTATTCCTTCTTTATTATTAGTCTCAGCTGTACATCATCATCTAGTAAGACAAAAGACTAGGACCCAAGTAGCACTTATAGCCGAATCTGGCGATGCTAGAGAAATTCATCATATGGCTTTGTTGTTAGGCTTTGGAGCTTCTGCGGTAAATCCTTACTTGGCTTTTGAAACAATATCTGATCTTATCGAAACTGGATCTTTGAAAGATATCAGTGAGCAAAAAGCCATAGATAATTTTATAAAAGCTTCCAACAAGGGCATTTTGAAGGTTATGTCGAAGATGGGTATTTCGACTGTTTCTTCTTATATAGGAGCTCAAGTATTCGAAGCAATAGGACTATCCCAAGATTTTGTTGATAATTATTTCACCTCAACCATTAGTCGCCTTGGAGGTATTGGTCTAGGTGAAATATCTAAAGAAATAGAAAAACGCCACAAAAGAGCATATCTTGATCGTCCTACAGAACTAGCTCATAGAAGCTTAGATACAGGAGGGGAATATAAGTGGAGAAGAGAAGGCGAATACCATCTTTTCAATCCCGAAACTGTCTTCAAGCTTCAACACAGCACTAGAACTAAACAATACGATATCTTCAAAGAATACAGTCACCATATTGATGAACAAGCTCAGCATTTGGCAACTTTGAGAGGATTATTTGAATTTGATCTTTCTGATCGCACTCCTATTGATATAGAAGAAGTTGAGCCCATATCTGAAATAGTAAAAAGGTTTGCAACTGGAGCTATGTCTTATGGTTCTATTTCTGCTGAGGCCCACCAAACTCTTGCTATAGCAATGAATCGTTTGGGTGCAAAATCCAATACAGGAGAAGGCGGCGAAGATGCAGAGCGATTTTTACCAGATCCCAATGGTGATTCTAAAAGAAGTGCGATCAAGCAAGTAGCTTCGGGACGCTTTGGTGTTACTAGTGAATATTTAGTAAATGCTGATGATATTCAAATCAAAATGGCTCAAGGTGCCAAACCAGGTGAAGGTGGTCAACTTCCAGGTCATAAAGTTTACCCTTGGATTGCCAAAACTAGATACTCTACTCCTGGGGTTGGTCTTATTTCTCCTCCTCCACATCATGATATTTACTCAATTGAAGATTTAGCACAACTTATCCATGATTTGAAAAACTCTAATTCTAGTGCTCGTATTCATGTCAAATTAGTCTCTGAGATAGGGGTGGGCACCATAGCTGCAGGAGTGGCAAAAGCTCATGCAGATGTAGTTTTGATCTCTGGACATGACGGAGGTACAGGGGCTGCTCCTTTGACCTCTTTGAAACATGCGGGAACTCCTTGGGAGCTTGGTCTGGCAGAAACCCAACAAACTTTGTTGCTAAATGGACTACGAGACAGAATAGTTGTTCAAGTAGATGGACAAATAAAAACTGGTCGCGATGTTATAGTGGCAGCACTTTTGGGAGCAGAAGAATTTGGATTTGCCACAGCTCCTTTGATTGTTTCAGGATGCATAATGATGAGGGCTTGTCATTTAGATACTTGTCCAGTGGGAATTGCTACTCAAAATCCTGAACTTAGGAAGAAATTTACTGGCACTCCTGAATTTGTTGTTACTTTTTTTGAATTTATTGCTCAAGAGGTGCGGGAATATTTGGCATCTTTAGGATTTAGAAGCATCCAAGAAGCCATAGGACATGCCGAAGTACTCAAAACTAATAAGGCAATACAGCATTGGAAAGCTTCTGGAATGGATCTATCTCCTATATTGAATATGCCCCAACCGTGGCAAGGTCAAAGCCGCTTCCAGACTAAACAACAAGATCATGGGCTCGACAAGGCATTAGATTTAGAATTGATTGAACTTGCAAAGCCAGCTTTGGAAGATGCAAAACCAGTTCAAGGCGAATTCAAAATCCGAAATGTAAATAGAACCGTAGGGACTATGCTCGGCTCCGAGCTTACACGTCGCTATGGAA
>JAJYPT010000085.1 GCA_021795135.1 Actinomycetes bacterium | reverse complement strand
AGTGACCTTGATCTTGCTTTTGTGGTTGACAACAGCATTGCTCCTTTTGTTGTGGAGTCTGTTTTCAAACAAGCAGCAGGGGATGTTTTGGAATCTGTAAAACTTTTTGATGTCTATAGAGATTCTAAGATAGGTCCTAATAAACGTAGCCTTGCTTTTAGGCTGCGTTTTTCTGCTTTGGATCGCACCTTTAGTGATAAAGACCTGTCTTTTTATCAAAAAAAGTGTATTCAAGCAGTAGAGACAAAGCTAGGTGCAAAACTTAGGGATAAATAAATTGTATATGTATTCTATTTGGTGTATAAATATACTATGGAAGTAGCCATAGTAGGAGCATCAGGATATGCAGGTGCTGAATTATTACGTATTTGTGCAACTCATGACACATTTAAATTAACTCATGCAGCTGCACAAAATTATGCAGGTACCCTAATTAAAGATCTTTATCCTCATCTGGGATATTTTTATGGGGATAAAAAATTTTCTGATTCTAATATTGAAAATTTGGATGGTCTAGATATAGTTTTTTTGGCTTTGCCTCATGGGGCAAGTCAAAATATTGTTCCTTCTCTTAGTGGGAAAGTAGGTAAAATTATTGATTTATCTGCTGATTTTCGTTTAAAAGATCCTCAAGTTTATAAACAATGGTATGGACAAGACCATAGCTGTATAGATTTTTTGCCAAAATTTACCTACGGGTTACCAGAGTTGAATCGTCAATCAATTAAAAAAGCAGATTTGGTAGCAGTAGCTGGTTGTTATCCAACTGCTGCTGTGCTTTCTTTGAATCCTTTGGTTAAAGAAAATCTTATTGAGCCAAAAGGAATTATTGTAGATGCTGCGAGTGGGATTTCTGGAGCTGGAAGATCTTTGACCCATTCAAGTCATTTTTCAACTGCAAACGAAGACTTTAGTGCTTATAATCTATTACACCATCGCCATACCCCAGAGATGGAACAAGCAATAGGATCTCAAGTACTTTTTACTCCACATCTCGCTCCTATGACTCGGGGCATACTTGCAACTTGTTATGCTAAACCACAAAAAAGTACTTCTACAGAACAACTAATTGAAGTATTGACAAACTATTACAAAGATGATCCGTTTGTGATAGTAGATAAAAAATTACCTTCAACAAAGGCAGTTTCTGGTTCTAATTTCGCTCATATTACTGCTCGTTTTGACCCACGAACAGGGTGGATAGTAGTTATATGTGCGATAGATAATTTAGTAAAAGGAGCAGCAGGACAAGCGATCCAATGTGCAAATTTAGCTTGTGGAATAAATGAACAAAGTGGCCTTTTGGTTGCAGGACCTTACCCTTAATTATTGGAGACTAGATGAGTATAATCACTCCCCGTGGATTTTTAGCAGCAGGAATTGCCTGTGGGATCAAAGACGGCAAAAAAGATTTAGCTATTATTTCAACTGATTCACCAACAGTAACTTGCGCGGGAGTCTTTACGTCGAACCTAGCTGCTGCAGCTCCTGTTCAAATTAGTAAGAAACATCTTTTGTCAGGTAATTCTAACCCAAGGGCGGTCATTATAAATTCAGGCAATGCCAATGCTGCTACTGGTAAACAAGGTTATCAAACAGCCGAAGCTATCTGCGAGAGGGTAGCTAAAGAACTTGGCTGTAGTGTAGAAGAAGTTTTGATATGTTCAACTGGAATTATAGGTACTCCTTTGCCAAAGGACAAAGTTATAGATGCTGTTCCTAAATTGGTAAATTCTATGGGTCCAACTCCTCAACATGGCCTAGATGCGGCAAATGCAATTTTGACTACAGACACTTTTGTAAAACAAGCTGTTATTGACAAAGGAAGCTATTCAGTTGCTGCTATGGCAAAAGGAGCAGCCATGCTCGCTCCCAATATGGCTACTATGCTTGCATTTATTACCACCGATGCCAAAGTATCTACCCCAGATCTTTTTTCTGCTTTAAAATATGGTGTAAATCGTTCTTTTAATTCTTTGTCAGTAGATGGGTGTACTTCTACAAATGATACGGTTTTAGCTTTTGCAAGCGGTCAATCATCAACAGAGCCAACTGTAGAAGAATTAAGTGAAGTTTTTGAACAACTATGCCAAGATTTAGCGATTCAAATGATGAATGATGCTGAGGGAGCTACGAAAGTTCTTGAGGTAAAAGTGTTTGGGGCAATTGATGACACTCAGGCTTTCAAAGCAGCTCAAAAAGTAGCAAACAGTCTCTTGGTTAAATGTTCTTTATATGGCCAAGATCCCTACTGGGGCAGAGTCGTTAGTGAATTGGGAAGTGCTGGGATTGATTTTAATATTGATTTAGTTTCAATTAGTTATGGGTCATCTCAAGTTTGTAAAAGTGGTCAAAAAGCTTCTTTTGATCCTGAAATTGTCAAAGAATATATGTCCAATAAAATAATTACAATTACAATTAATTTAAATTTAGGTCAAGGTGTTGCAAGATTTTTAGGTTGTGATTTAGGACCAGGATATATTGAAGAAAACCAAGGAACTTCATGAACAATACTTCAAATAAATCTTTCGCTGATATAAAAGCAGAAGATAAGGCTTCATTGTTGGTAGAAGTACTTCCTTATATTCGTTTATGGTCTGGCAAAACAATAGTAGTCAAATATGGTGGAAATGCCATAGGGGATGAATTGTCATTGTCTCGTTTTGCCGAAGATATAGTTTTGATGCACTCAGTTGGTATAAAGCCTGTAGTAGTACATGGAGGCGGTCCCCAAATAGGATTACTCATGAAGCGTTTAGGTAAAGAACCTAAATTTCAAGATGGTTTGAGAGTAACAGATGCTGAAACTTTAGATATAGCAAGAATGGTGTTGATGGGGAATGTGAATAGGAAAATAGTCTCAACTATCAACATTCACGGACCTTTAGCGGTTGGTCTTTCTGGGGAAGACGCGGGACTTATATTGGCTGCAGCTACCAATAAAGAACTTGGTTTTGTTGGGCAGGTAGAAAATGTCAATCCCAACATTTTAAATAGACTATTAGCTTCAGACCTAATACCTGTGGTTGCAACAATAGGTTCTGATACTCAAGGGCAAGCTTATAATATAAATGCTGATTCTGTAGCCAGTGCTATAGCTAGTGCCCTTGGAGCTTCTAAGTTAGTTTTTCTAACTAACATAGAAGGTCTTAGAAAAGATATTGATGATCCAAAATCTTTAATTAGCACTTTATCAGCTTGTGAACTTCAGCAATTGATTGAAAATGGTTCTATTGTTGGAGGAATGATTCCTAAAGTCCAAGCTTGCTTGAAGGCTTTAGATGGTGGAGTTGGTCAAGTACATATACTAGATGGAACAATTCCACATTCTTTATTGCTAGAACTTTTAACTGAGATAGGTATTGGAACAATGATTACTCATGCAAATTGACCCTCAAGAATTTTTAATGAATACTTATGCCCCTTATCCTGTTACTTTTGTAAAAGGAGAAGGTAGCTGGCTATGGGATGACACAGGGAAACGTTATTTAGATTTGTTGTCTGGGATAGCGGTAACTTCTGTGGGACATTGCAATCCAACCGTTACAAAAGCTATAACAGATCAAGTTGGCACTTTGTGTCATGTGTCTAATCTTTTTAAAAACCAATTAGCTCCCCAAGTTGCTCAAATGCTCAACTTTTTGATTACAGGAGAACCAGATTTAAAGGGAAAAACTTTTTTTGCCAACTCTGGAGCTGAAGCTGTTGAATCGGCAATAAAACTAGCCAGAAGATGGGGGGGAGGGAAAAGATACAAAATCATTACTGCCCATAACTCTTTTCATGGACGTACTTTTGGAGCCTTAGCTGCTACAGGTCAACCAGTAAAACAAAAAAACTTTTATCCTATGCTAGCTGGGTTTGAATATGTTGAATTTGGAAACATTGCGCAGTTAGAAGCAGCTTGTGAAGATCCTGAGGTAGCTGCAGTATTGTTGGAAACTTGGCAAGGAGAATCAGGAGTTATCTGTCCTTCCCAAGATTATATTGGTCAAGTTCGCAAATTATGTGATCAAAAAAACATTTTATTTATGGTAGATGAAATTCAAACTGGATTAGGTCGTACTGGAAAATGGTTTGGTTTTCAACATTTTGGAGTTATGCCAGATGTCATAACTTTAGCAAAAGCACTTGGAAGTGGAATGCCAGTTGGGGCATGCTGGGCAAAACAAGAAGTAGCAGATTGTTTCAAACCTGGAGATCATGCAACTACTTTTGGAGGACAACCTCTTGCTATGTCGGCTGTAAAGGCAACTTTAGAAGTAATGCAGGATGAAAATGTAGCCGAAAAAGCAGCTCAAGCAGGTTTATATTTTTATGAAAAACTTCAAAATATAAATGGTATTGCCCATGTAAGAGGAAAAGGACTCCTCATTGGAATTGAATTACAAAACCAAGAATCTGCACAAGTTGGACGCCAACTATTACAAGCAGGTCTAGTAGTAAATGCTGTTACTCCAACTGCATTGCGCTTAGCTCCTTCTTTGCTAATAACAAGACAAGAAATTGATTTAGCTATAGAAATTATTTCCCAAGTACTTCAAGCTGACAAAGTAAATGCAATTTCATGATCAATTTATTAGATATTGATGATTTAAACCAAGCTGAAATAGCCCGCATTCTACAGCTTAGTCATCTAGAAAATCCTCCCCAAGTACTTAGGGGTAAGGGAACTGCTTTGGTATTTGAAAAACCTTCTTTAAGAACTCGCAATTCTTCAGAAATGGCAATAGTTCAGTTGGGGGGATATCCTATTTCAATCAAAAATGAAGAAATAAGTATTGGGACTAGAGAATCTGTTCAAGATATAGCTCGCACTCTGGCTTGTTATCATTCATTGATAGGCGCTAGGGTTTTTGAGCATGCAAAATTGGAATCCATGACTCAAGCCCTACAAGAAAGCGG
This sequence comes from Actinomycetes bacterium, assembly GCA_021795135.1. Taxonomy (GTDB): domain Bacteria; phylum Actinomycetota; class Acidimicrobiia; order Acidimicrobiales; family JAJYPT01; genus JAJYPT01. The sequence goes on along the minus strand of JAJYPT010000085.1, from coordinate 2,283 downwards.
ACTAAAAGTTCCTATAATTAATCTTTTGTCAGATCAAGCTCACCCTAGCCAAATATTGGCAGATCTTTTGACTTTGCAAGATCATTTTTCAAATTTAGAAGATTTAGAAATAGCTTATTTTGGAGACTCTAATAATGTTTGTAAATCTTTAGTTTTAGCGGCTGGGATTTACAATATGAAAGTCTCAGTAGCTTCTCCTCCTGGTTATGAATTAGATACACACTTTATGGACAAATTAGAAAGATTAGGCTTTGAAGTCAATCTAACTTCAGATCCAGTTGAAGCAGCTAGAGGATGCGATGTTCTTTATACAGACGTATGGACATCTATGGGGCAAGAAGATGAAGCTCAAAAAAGAGAAAAAATATTTTCTCCTTACCAAATTTCTAATAAATTGCTAAATGAAGCTTCTCCTCAAGCAATGGTTATGCACTGTTTGCCTGCTCATAGAGGACAAGAAATACAAGCAGAAGTTATTGATGGACCACAAAGTCTTGTTTGGCAACAAGCTAAAAATCGTATGAATTCTTTTAGAGGTTTTTTGCTTTGGCTCTTTGAGACATACCCCGATATTGGATAGCTTTACTAAATCAAGATAGAAGAGGTATCAACCATGGCGAAAAATCAACGACAACACCAAATTGCTTTAGCATTACAATCTCAAAATATTATAAGTCAAACTCAAATTGTAGATATTTTAGCCAAAGAAGGAATCGTAGCGACTCAAGCAACTGTATCGAGAGATTTAGAAGATATGGGAGCGGTCAAAGTTCGTCTCCCAGGGGGGGATTTGGTATATGCAATTCCTGAACTTCCAAAAGATCAATTAGCTCCGGGGGATCATTTACAAAGAATTCTAGGAGATTGGGCAGTGGAGATAAATTTTTCAGGAAATTTGATAGTTATAAAAACTCCTCCTGGTTCTGCCCATGTTGTTGCAGCAGCTTTAGATAGGGCAAGACTGCCAGAGATAATTGGCACAATAGCTGGAGACGATACTATATTTTGCGCAGTCGCAAATGAAGTTGATATAGAGAGTTTATTTATAAAATTATCTGATCTTGCTGGGCTTTCAGGTTGAGAAATTTTTATTTGGTTTGACATATAAGGAGTATTGATGAATAAAAAAGTAGTTTTGGCCTACAGTGGCGGTCTTGATACTTCAGTAGCAATTAAGTGGCTACAAGAAGAAATGTCTTTAGAGGTAATAGCTTTATGTATAGATGTAGGACAAGGCGGAGATTGGGAGGCAATAAAAAACCGAGCAATAGCTGCAGGTGCATCTGAGGTTATAGTAACTGATGCTCAAGAAGAATTTGCCAATGATTTTATTGGTCCAGCAATAAAATCAAATGTATTATACGAGGGAAAATATCCCTTAGTATCTTCATTATCGCGTCCTTTAATAGCAAAGCATTTGGTTAAAACAGCTCGCAAATTTTCAGCTGATTCAGTTGCTCATGGCTGTACTGGAAAAGGCAACGATCAAATTAGATTTGAAGTTGCAACTACGGCTTTGGCGCCTGAGCTTGCTAATTTAGCTCCTGTTAGATCTTGGGGATTTAGTCGTGAAGATGCGATTGAATATGCCCAACGCTTTGGTATTCCAATAACAGTAACTAAAAAAAGTCCTTATTCTATAGACCAAAACCTATGGGGAAGAGCTATAGAGGCTGGTATTTTAGAAGATCCATGGGCTCAACCTCCAGAAGATGTTTTTGATCTTACTAAAAAGACTTCTTCTGAACCTATTGAGTTTATTTTAAATTTTGAACAAGGTATTCCAGTAGGAATTGATAATGTAAAAATGCCCTTATATCAATTGGTAAAGCATCTAAATAAATTAGTTGGTTCTTTTGGATGGGGCCGTATAGACATGATAGAAAACAGACGCGTAGGAATAAAAAGCCGAGAAATATATGAAGCTCCTGGAGCTTTGGCTATATTGATGGCTCACAAAGATTTAGAAGCCTTAAACCTAGAACGTGATTTAGCTCATGAAAAATCTAGACTGGAATCTATTTATTCAGAATTGATTTACGATGGATTCTGGTATTCTCCTTTGAAGCAATCTATAGATTCTTTTATGGAAACTTCGCAAAAATACATAAACGGACAAGTTCGCCTAAGATGTGAGTCTGGAACATGTTTTGTGGCGGGAAGAAGAAGCGACCAAAGTTTATATGATTATACTTTGGCCACTTATGACCCTCAAGATGCATTTGTACATACAGATGCAGAAGGTTTTGTCAGGTTGTGGGGTCTAGGAGTCCAAACTTGGGC
>JAJYPT010000084.1 GCA_021795135.1 Actinomycetes bacterium | reverse complement strand
AAACAATTTAGGTTCCCTTTCTCTATACAGATCAAAACTTCTAACATAGGTGGTCCTTCAGCCGGTCTTGCTTTTACTCTAGGTATTATAGATAAACTTGATCCAAAGAAGTTTCCCTCCCATTTTATCGCAGCCGCTACGGGGACGATTACTTCAACTGGACAAGTGGGTCCAATTGGAGGAATTGAACAAAAAACATTTTCTATAGATAGTTCTAAATCTTCTTTGTTTTTAGTGCCAAATCAAAACTATAAAACTTCTCACAAATATGCTCGTTCTAATTTGAAAGTAGTAGCTATTTCCACTCTGTCCCAAGCAGTTACAACTTTGAATTCTTCGGTGGCTCACTCTGCTTCGCCATCAGCGTCAAGGGCTAGATAAAGGTGAATATTTTATATACTGAGTTCGGGCTTATGGCTCAATTCAGTACCTTCATGGTCTGTATTGGTGGGTTTGCTCTTGTGTTTTTGAGAAGAAGTTTTATTACAACTTCTTCTAGGGCAAGTGTTTGGACCTTCTTTGGATTTTCATCCTTGGCAATAGTTAGTTTTTTGCAAGGTTTTTTTCTTCTCGAGAAAAATCTATTTTTAGATGTAGCACAAGTTGTGGGTGCAGTTAGCTGTTTTATAGGCAGTTTTTACTGGTCTGGTAGTGCTAGGTCTCGTTTTATCTTTAGAATAGGTCTGGCAATATTAGCAATTGGATCTATTTTAGATCCAATTGCTAATATTGCCAGACCTATTCCTGAACTTTCAATCTTGGCTGGGTCTATTTTTTTAGGTGTTGGCTTATTTAGTTTGACTAAAAAAGCAGTCGCAGCTCGTGTCGCTGGGGGAGTTGCAATTGCTCTTTTGGCAGTTGTTCTTTTGCTCTCAATAGTTTTATCTCAAATTTTGATTTTTAAAGCTAAATCTGATGCTAGATATGCTTTAACCTCTACTATTTTTTCAACAGCTTCAGGAATTGAATATTATTCAAAGAATCTAATTGGACAAGCTGGATTAGTAAGGGCGACATTGCAAACCTCTGGTTTGGTTCAATCGGCTAATTCTGGTAATGCTGGGTCTAGAATTTTACTTCAAAAAATGCTAAATCAAATTTCTTCTCTTCCTGATACCGGAATTGTTTGGATGTATCCTAATTCTTCTCAAATGTCGGTTTCAACATCTTTTACTAAAGTTTTTGGCACCCAAGCTACATCTCAACTAAGTCACCTATCTGTAATAACAAAGGCTACTACTACTTCTTCTCCACAAACTATTTTTGCAAATTTACAAGGAATTCCCACAGCCATAGGGGTTTATCCAAATGTTGTCCTCAATGCGAGTGGTAAGCCTTCTATCCAAGGTATTGCTATCGTAGTGCAAAAAATAAGACCAATTAAATCAAACATCTCTTCTGTTCCAGCTTATATGTCTATAGAGATAGTTTCGCCTTCAGCTCCTTTTGAAATCAGGGCAACATTATCTAAATCTTTACTAAATAAGCTAACTTTTTTAGTAAATAAATCTAAGGGTGGAACTGCTTATTATACCCAAGGTTCACAAGCTCAATTACTAGCTCAATCTCTACGACCCAGTAGTTCTAAGTATCCTTTGATGTTAGTAGGCAGGGTGTCTTATTTAGGAGTAGGTGCTATTGGGATTCATCTATTTCGTCTTGTGTTTTTTATCTCTGTGGGAGTCAGTTTGCTAGCTGTGCTTTTGGCAACAATTCTAGGTGATCAATTAGCAAGTGGGCTTCGCCATCTAACATCTTCAGCCCGAGCTATTCAAAGAGGAGAAACTGGAGTTAGGAGCCTTATTTCAGCCGAAGATGAAATAGGTGAGTTAAGTTTAGCCTTTGATTCAATGATCGCTTCGATCGAATATCAACAAAGAGCGCTAAAGAAGGCATTTGAAGATGATGCAATATTGCGTAATAGATTGGAATCAGTTATAACTAGTATGGCAGAAGCTCTAATTGCAATAGATTCTAATGGCGCAATTACTGATTTCAATGTCGCAGCAGAACAATTATTTGAGATTAAAAAAGAACAAGTAAAAGATAAAAATTTCCAAGATATTATTTCTATAGTCGATTCTCGAGGAGTAAATATTTCTTCTAAATTACTTCGTTCGAATCTTATCGATCTTTCTCAAACTCATAATCTTTTTCTCCATGTCCCCACATCTGATCCTATTCCTATTGAAGTTTTTGTAAAAGACTTGATAAATCCCATGGGAGAGTCTATGGGTAGTGTTTTAGTCGTTAGAGACATGCGAAAAGAATACGAGATAGAAAAAATGAAAAATGAATTTTTATCCCGTATAGGTCACGAATTGAGAACCCCACTGACTGTAATCATGGGATATGCAGAACTATTAGACCGCAAGGGAGTTCCTGACCCTAGAGCTGGTTTGGGAATAAATGAAATACTTTCTCAATCCAAACGACTGCTTAGGACCATTGAAATTCTGGAATTCTTTGCTTCTAGTGCTGCAGGACGGTCTGTGTTTAGACTAGAACGTTTGGAGATAGATTCTCTTTTGGTATCTGTTGTTCAACAATGGCGTGATCATTTGCAAAATGAGTATAGGTTAAAATTAATTATAAATGTCAATCAACCTTGTATCATCTATGGAGATAAACAATGGCTACGTTTAGCTTTAGATGAGGTTATTGACAATGCAGTTAAATTTTCAGAACCTTTTACTAATGTCGAGATTAGTTTAAATCCACAAGATGCCTATGGCATCGAAATAATAGTTAAAGACCAAGGCAGAGGAATGAACGAAGAGGAACAAATGAAAGCTTTTGCTGACTTTTCTCAAGGGGATTCTTCTGATACTCGTTCTTTTGGAGGTTTGGGCTTAGGATTTTCTTTAGCAAAAAGAGTAACTGAGGGTCACAAAGGAAGAATAGAATGTATTTCACATCCAGGCAGTGGTACTCAAATTTCCATGTTGATACCTTTGAGAGTTGAACTTGATAGTTAAAATACTAAATAATATATTTGGAAAGTTTGTAGAACTTTGTCTTGATAGTAAGTTTTTAGATGTCTAAGGATCCAACTAATTTTTCTTCTATAGCTTCTTTTGATCTCGAAGGACTTCGTAATAGATCATTTATTACTAGTTTTAGAGGTTTCAACACAAAAGAAGTTCGTAGTTTTCTTTCTCAATTGGCAAATCAAATAGAAAATCTTTTGTCTGAGCAACAACAACTTAGGCAAAAAATGGAACTTGAACGCCAAGAGTTGGAAAATAAACTAGCTGAAACAACCTATCGCTTAGAAAATCCTGAACTAAATGAAGAGATTCTTACAGCTGCCCTGGGTAAAGAAGCAGCTCGTATATTTCGTAGCGCTCACGAAGCTGCTTTACAAATAAGGACAGCTGCTGAAAGTGAGAAGATGAAAGTAATTGAAGCTGCTTTCCAAGAAGCTGAATCAATTACTTCAAAAGCTGCTCTGATTCTAAATGAAAGATCCTCAGAAGCAGAACGTGAAGCAGAGATAATTCGCAAAGAGGCCCTCAAAGAGGCACAAGACGAAATAGACCATACTCGTCAAAGTAGCCGAGAAATTCTAGAACAAGCAGAGCAAGAAGCCAGAGTAATACTTCAAGAAGCCCAAGAGTTGCGAACAAAAATTTTATCTGATTTGGTTCGACGCAGAAGAATAATGCAAACTCAATTTGAACAACTTCAAGCAGGGCGAGCAACTTTAATTGAGGTATTTAGGAATAGCCGTAGGGTAATTGATGAAGCCATGGGAGATTTGAATCAAGCTGATGAAAAAGTTCGTATTGCTGGAGAACAAGCTGCTTATCGAGCTGTTAGCGAAATTGAGTCTAGCCCAGAAGAATTAGAAGAGGCCTTAGAAATTTCGAGGCTAATTTCCAAATCTCCTTCTAATTACATTGATCAAGACTTAGAACCTCAAGACTTAGAACCTCAAGACTTAGAACCTCAAGACTTAGAACCTCAAGACTCTTCTAGTAGTGCCATTGATGAACTTTTTGCTCGAATAAAAGCCGAAAGAGAAAAATTACTTTCAAAAGCTCAAGATATTTTGGACGAGAAGTTAGAAGTGAATTTACCAGGAGTCGAAGATTTAGAAAAAAGTATTATTTTTGATGATACTACTTCAGATGTAGAACAGAATAATCTTGAAAGAATAGATACAACTTTTTCAGATCCTAAATTAGAACAAAATTTGAGAGAAGGTTCTGTTGAAGTTGGCGAAGTAAGAATTTATTTAGAGGATTTAGAATATGGTCTTATGAGGAAATTGAAGAGGTTATTGCAAGATGACCAAAATGATTTACTAGGATATATAAAGATAGGGTCTTTAGATAAAAAAGCATCGCCTTTAGATGTATTAGGATCAACAAAAGATCACGTTAGACGTTATACTCAAATATCTATACCCTTTCTTGAAAAAGCGGCTCTTTTGGGGTCGTCTTTTGTTGATCAAGAAAGTTCTGTAGATGATTCCGTTGAAAGAATAGCTTTTAATTTAGGCTCATCTTTGGTATCTAGTCTTAGGGGTCCTTTAGAAGAAGTTTTTTCTCAGGGTTTAAACGGATTAGATAAAAAGAATTTAATTGATTCCCTAAATTCTTTTTATAGAAATTGGAGATCTAAGAATGTCCAAACTTTGGCAGGAGATTATATTGTTGAGGCTTTTTCTCTAGCAATGATAAATACTACTTCCAAAGTTAAACTTTCATGGACCTTAGCTGGAAAAGGAGAAGATTGTCCTAGTTGTATTGAGAATTCATTAGCAGAACCAATTGAAGCAGGGGGACTTTATCCTTCGGGAAATGCACATCCTCCTTTGCATCCTGGTTGCCGATGTCTCATAACTCTAATTCAGGCATAATCTATTAGTTAATGCGTTCTTCTACAGACTTACCATACGAAAGAAAAGGAAATTCCAAGACAAAGCTCATAATTATGGGTGCTGTTTTGATAATAATTGTCCTAATCGCCTCCTTGAGAGGACTAGCAAACTTTTATATAGGCTACGAATGGTTTAAAAATATCCATTTGAGTCAGGTTTGGAGTGGGATCCTAGGTGCAAAAGTAGGTCTCTTCCTTGTATTTTTAATTATTTTCTTTCTATTTTTATGGGGCAATCTTGCCATAGGAGATCGTTTGACTCCTAGTTTTTCTCTGTCTTCTGTAGAAGATGAGTTGGTAAAGAGATATAGAGAAACCATAGGTAGGCATAAAAGACTCAGTCATATTATTGTTGCAGCAGTTTTTTCATTTTTGGCAGCTGGAGGAGCTTCAAGTCAATGGCGTAATTGGATTTTATTTACTCACTCTGTTCCATTTGGAATAAAAGATCCTTTATTTCACTTAGATGTTTCATTTTTTGTTTTCAAGCTTCCCTTTTTATCATTCGTCCTAAACTGGTTGTTATTTGCTGTAATTTTTGCAACTCTTGTATTGGTAATTTTTTACTATCTAAATGGAGGAATTCGACTTCAATCCCGTCCTAAGGTAACCCCTTATGTAAAAGCTCACATTTCAGTCTTGTTGGCTTTTCTTGCATTGATTAAAGCAGGTGGATATTTTCTCCAACGGTTCCAATTAGATTTTTCTCATTTAGGAGTTGTTGAAGGGGCAGGCTATGCTAGCGTAAAAGCTCAATTGCCAGCTTTGGAAATACTTATTCTTGTTTCTCTTACCTCGATGGTTTTGTTTTTGGTCAATATCCGTCGCCAGGGTTGGACTTTGCCAGTACTTGGGGTTGGATTGTGGGCTTTGGTGGCAATTGTTGTGGGGGGAATTTACCCATCTTTAGTAGAAAAATTTAAAGTTCAGCCTGCTCAAGAGACCTTAGAAGCTCCTTATATTGCAAGAAATATTAAAGCAACCCGGCACGCTTATGGGATTAATAACATTGTTTTGCACAATTTTTCAGCTAGTTCTAGTTTGAGTCCTGCTCAATTAGCTGCAAATGTAGGTAACTTGAACAACATTACTTTGTGGAGACCAACTATTGCTAAACAAAGTTATCAAAAATTACAAGACTTGCGTTCTTATTATACTTTTCACTCTTTGACATTAGGTCAATATAGTATTGGTGGCAAAAAAGTCCCTGCTATTTTGTCAGTTAGAGAACTAAACCAATCAAATCTTCCGTCTAATTCTTGGGTGAGTAGGCACTTGGTCTATACCCATGGTTATGGAGCTGTATTGGCTCCTGCTAATAAGGTAAATCCCTCTGGCAATCCTTCTTTTTCCATGAAAGATATTCCTCCAACTTCTATTCCTTCTTCACCCAGCATTACCCAACCTGATGTTTATTATGGACTAGGATCTAATAGTTCAAATTATGTGGTAGTTCATTCTGCACAACAAGAGTTGGATTATCAAGGGCCTAATGGAACAAATCATTACAGTAGTTATAATTCAACAGGGGGAATACAACTAAATTCCTTTATTAAGCGAGCAGCTTTCGCTTTGCATTATGGCAATATAAATCTTGTTGTCTCAGATCTGCTTACTCCTAAATCTAGACTAATGATGTATCGTAACGTTGTCCTTAGGGCTAAATCAGCAGCTCCATTTTTGCGTTTTGGATCCCATCCCTATCCTGTACTTGCCAAAGGTAAGCTGTATTGGGTTTTAAATGGATATACCACAACATCTCATTATCCATATTCTCAGCAGGCTAATACCTCTCAGCTTAATCCTTCTAGTGGATTAAATAGACCGTTAAACTATGTCAGCAATTCAGTAAGAGTAATTGTAAATGCTTACAGTGGATCAATGAAATTTTATGTAGTAAATCCTCACGATCCCATTATTCAGGCTTACCAGAAAGCATTTCCTAATCTATTTAGACCCAGCTCTCAAATAAATCCTGCTATTAAAAAACATATTCTTTACCCTAAAGATCTTTTTACTCTACAAAGCCAAATGTTTGGTAGATACCATATAACTAACCCTAGTGGTTTTTATAATGCTGGAAATGCTTGGCAAGTTTCTCAAGATGCAGGAACTGGATCTCCTTCGGCAGCCTTACAAACCACCAATACAACCAATGCTCAAGGTCTTGTGGTTGGTACTGGGGTAAAAAGTATGCCTCCTTTATATGAAATGATGCAATTACCAGGAGCAAATAAGCAAACCTTTAACTTGTTATCTTCATTCATTCCTTTATCTCAAGGCAGCCAACAACAAAACCTTAC
>JAJYPT010000083.1 GCA_021795135.1 Actinomycetes bacterium | reverse complement strand
AGCACTATCTAAATTACTTTGAGCTAAAAAACATACTTTAGTTAGTCAACCTATAAGTAATTTATTACTATCAACCTAGATTCTAGCTCAAGTGATCGAGTTATTTTGTTTTTTAAAATTAAAACCTTCCATACAATTATTTTTAGAATAATTCTCTTATTTTTAGCTAATGATATTATCCAGAAGAATTTTCCATATATTTAAATTTTATAAAACTTGCTTATAACATTTTTTGGTCAAGTTAGATAAAGTATAGCCAATGAGTGAAAAAAACATTGTTGTAGTCTCCAATAGAGGACCTGTTAGTTACGAGTGGGGATCCAAAGGTGAACTAATCAACAAAAGAGGAGCAGGCGGTTTAGTCTCGGCTTTGGGACCCTTGCTCAAAGGTACCGGTACGATGTGGATAGCTGCAGCTATAACAGAAGCCGATCGTGCTGCTGCTAAACAGGGAATGGTAGACCTAGAAGATTTCTCTCTAAGAGTTTTAAATATTGATCCTAAAGATTACGCAATGGCATACGACGTGATTGCAAATGAGACTCTTTGGTTCTTGCATCATGGACTTTTTGACTTATCTCGTAGACCTAGATTTGATATAAACTGGCAAAAAGCTTGGCAAGGCTATGAAAGAGTAAACAAAATCTTTGCCGATGCAATTGTTCAAGAAGCTCCAAAAAATTCAATAATTCTAGTTCAAGATTACCATCTAGCTCTTGTTGGAAAATATCTAAAAAAAATTAGAAATGACATGAAAATTGTTCATTTTAGCCATACACCTTTTTGCTCCGCTCAAGAACTAGCCATTTTACCTAATCAAATAGGAAAATTACTTATTGAAGCAATGAGTGATTATGACGCTTGTGGCTTCCATTCTAAGCGATGGGAAAATAATTTCATTGCTTGTTGTAAAGAAATTGAACAAAAAGTCCCAGATACTTTCATTTCTCCTTTGGGACCTGATTTTGAATCTCTAAAAGAAATAGCTTCTACTAACGCTTGTAGGGACCAAAAAGAAAATCTATTGCAACAAGTAGGTAAACGTCAACTTTTAGTAAGAGTTGATCGAATGGAACCTTCTAAAAATCTACTAAGAGGCCTTTGGGCTTTTGATGAAATGTTAGCTCTATATCCTGAATTTAGAGAAAAAGTAATCTTTTTCCAAATAGCTTACCCTTCTCGAGAAGAACTACCAGAATATATTTCTTACAAAACCGAAGCTGAAAGCCTAACTAAATTCATTAATGATAAATGGTCCACTCCAACTTGGCAGCCAGTAATTTTGAATATGAGTGGCAATTTTTCACTTTCAATAGCTGCTCTTTGTTCCTACGATGCACTTTTAGTAAACCCTGTTAGAGATGGACTAAATCTAGTGGCAAAAGAAGGACCTCTATTGAATCAAAGGAATGGATTACTCATACTTTCGAACCAAGCAGGGGCTTTCGATGAACTCCAAGAACAAGTTCAACCTATTAATCCTTTTGATATTAGTCAAACTGCCCATGCTATTGCCCATGCATTAAAAGCTGATCCAAATTATAAGGATTTACAGATATCAAAATTGAAAGAACTCTGTCTTCAAAACAATCCTACAACTTGGTTAGAAAAACAATTACAAGCTGCCCAAGACTAATCTAGAAAAGAATCTAAAAAACTTACTACTTCTTGAGGACCTTCTAGTATAAAGTCGCAAATATCTAACATAGAACTAGGAATCTCTGAATTTCTTACTCCTACATTTAGATAAGAACACAATGACTTGTCCTCGTATATACTTTTTAGAGCCTCAAAAGCAGGAACGTCTCCTAAATCATCACCTATGAAACAAGCAGAGTCCAAACCTTGAAGTACTTGTTTGGCTGTAGAGCCCTTATCTGTTTCTAAAGGAGGTTTGAGCTCTTTAGACATTCTACCTGGGTAAGGTCTAAAACTATATTTGCTTGCCATTTCAGAAACAAAAGCTTCTACCCAAGGCTGCTGTTGTGGACTAGTACGCCAATGTAGGGCAAGTGAAAGACCTTTGGGCTCAACTATGACTCCATTAGGTGCTTGCTCATGAGCTAATTTTGTCATTTCAATAACTTGACTACGATACTTTTCAGCTGAAGGTAGAGAAGTGATGGTGCCATCTAAGTTTGCCGATTCCATCCCATATAGGCCAAATACTTGTAATTTGGAACTAACTTTACCTATTCCAAGCTTATTGACCAAAAATGAAGCTGGTCTTCCAGAAATAACAGCTACAACTCCAAAGTCCAAAGAAAGCCTATGCAAAACTTCTACTGCACCTTCTAATGGGCGAGCATCTAGAGGATCTAAAACCATTTCTGCTAATGTTCCATCAAAATCAGTCAAAATTCCCACTTTGGCAGGATTAGATGTTGATCGTAAGAAATCTTGTATCCGTTTTGAATTTGTTGGTAATTTTTGAAAAAGGAAAGATTCCCTCATCTTTTTATTATCCAATTGAAGAATGTGCTAGTCCGGGACCTACTAAAACTACAATATCGGCTCCTTGAGGAGAATTCACTGGAGGAGTAGTAGCTGGAGCTGTATAAAATGGCATAACAGCACTTGGAGGCAACCCTAAAAGTTTACCTAGCTTAGCTGCTTCAAAATCATACCCAGACATAAAAAATACTTCGGTTGATGAAGTATGGACTCCATTAGTGGGAGTAAGAGTTTGGTATTTATAATGCTTTAACATGTTAGTCACGTTGCTAGCAGCATGACTAACATAACTTCCATTAGCTACTAAAACTTTTATCTGAGAAGGAGGAAGCTGAGTTACCCCTCCATAGAGAACCTTATTTACAGCAGATACTTTAGAAGTTGTAGCTTTGGTGGAAGGAGTTATGGTTTTGTTCTTAGAAGTAGTCTTCTTATTCAAAAAACCAAAAGCTACTATCCCAACTAGTACTAATGCTAGCAAAACACCAAGTAAAGGTTTAGATGAATTTTTTTTAGGCCTAGAACTATGTTGTTTGCTAGTCATTGAATAATATTTCTCCTAATCAAAGCAGTCCAAATTTCAATAAAAATATTTTTGTATTAAATGTAGCCTAACAAGCAACTCTAAACATAGCAGGCCAATTGGTCTAAAAAATAGGCTTTCTTTCCAAGCAGAGACTTACTTTTATCACAAATACCACTCAAATTCCTAAATTTATTTTTTTCTATTAAAGATTGAGCTAATACCAAGTAGTAAATCTAACTATTTCACCTATCTAAAAGTTGAGTATAATGTTATAAACTTTATTGACTACTTACAGATTAATAGATATAATATCTATATCATAAAAGGAGGATAATAAATGTTAGTAAGATTTAATCCACTTAGTGAATTAGACAATCTGAGCGAACAATTCAGATCTTTGAGTTCAATCAATAACTCTGCACGTATTCCTGTAGATGCTTATAAAAAAGATAGTGAATATGTAATCAACTTTGATTTGCCTGGTATAGAACCTAAAGACATAGAGTTGAGCGTAGAAAAAAATGTTTTGACCCTAGAAGCACAACGAATAATTGATTTTCCCGAGGGAGCAGACATAGCTCTTTCTGAGAGAAGGTATGGAAAATTTACCCGAAAGTTAGTGCTAGGCGATGGTTTGAATACAGAACAAATTAAAGCTACTTCTAAAAATGGTGTCCTATCTGTTACAATTCCAATCGCAGAACAAGCTAAAGTGCGTAAGATTGAAATAAACTCTACAGATGAGCGTGAAATCTCTCAAACAGTAGAAGCTTCAACAACTAAGTAGTAAACATTTATTAAAGTTTATTCAAGATTGACTAGGTCGAATATAAAAAATTAGCGACCTAGTCGGTCTTTAAAGTTGAATTGAAAGTAAGGTATACCTATTGCCGGTGTGGCGCAGTTCGGTAGCGCAGGCGATTTGTAATCGTCAGGTCGTGGGTTCAAATCCCTCCACCGGCTCCAAAACAAAATTATAAGTCTTTTTTTCTAAGAACTTCATAAAAAGACAAAGCAGCTGCAGCAGATACATTTAAAGATTCTATAGGGCTGCTCATAGGTATGGAAAATATTTGATCACATCGCTTTTTAGCTAGTTCACCTATACCTTTTCCTTCTGAACCTAAAACTATAGCTATATCTTCTAAATTACGAATTTTTAACTCAAATAGTGATTTATCAGATTCTCCATCCAAACCAATAATTTTGACGTTTAATTTCGAAAGAGTTGCTAGGGCTGTAGGAATGCCACTAACTAAACAAAAATCTAAATACTCTATGGCTCCTGCTGCAGCCTTAGTACAAGAAGGAGTTATGTTAGCGCTGCGATGCTTAGGTAAAATTACTCCTGTTATTCCAGATGATACAGCCGATCTAAGAATCGCCCCTAAATTATATGGATCTGTAATACCGTCTAGGGCAACTAAAAAAGACGGAATTTGGTCCTTTGATAACAACTCTTCTAAATCTTTGAGCCCAAGCTCTTGTGTTTTTGCCACCACTCCTTGAGGAGCTTCTGATTGCGCACTAGACAATAGAGAAGTCCTATTGAGTTTTTTTATAGGCACTCCAGCCTCTTCGGCTAAAGATGCTATCTCTGCTAATGGCTTTGACTCATCATATCCTTCTATGAGTCTTAGCTCTAATACCTTTCTTTTCTTTGCAAGCAATAAGTGTCTTACTGCGTGAATTCCTTCAACTTGATCTCCACCTATTGAATTTTCATGAAATTTCTTTTTAGTCGAAGGTTTCTTTTTGGAATTAGTAGAAAAAGTTCTATAACTGTTGTTTGCCCTAGGGCGCCCTTTGGGCATATCGATCCTTACTCCATTCCCACAAGAGCAATAGCCCAACAAGCTATGCCCTCACTCCTGCCTAAAGAACCTAATCCTTCTGGTCTTTTTGCCTTTATATTTATAGGAGCTCCTATAATAAAACTCAAACGGTCTTGCATCTGTTGTCTAAAAGTAGCTAAATGAGGCTCTTCTAAAACAACGCTGCAATCCACATTGATAGTATTCCAATTTAACTCTCGTAATTTTTCAACTGTCAAAGATAGAATTTTTAAACTTTCTACATTCTTCCATCTTGGATCTGTATCTGGAAAATGTTCTCCAAGACCTCCCAGACCTATTGATCCCAATAATGCTTCTGCTATTGCATGAGTAATTACATCAGCGTCACTATGGCCTTTGAGAGAACATTTATAATCAATATTGATTCCACCTAAGACCAAAGAACTTCCACTTTGTTCAAAACTATGAACATCAAAACCTAGGCCAATCCTTATATTTCTCATAAAATCCCTGATTTTATAATAGAATTCAGAAGAATAAGGTCATGAGGATAAGTTATTTTCATATTATAAGGCTCACCCTTTACAATATCTATCTTGACCCCGAGTTCTTCTACTAAAGCTGCGTCATCAGTTGCCTCAGTATTAGATTCATGAGCTTTGCGAATTACTTGTGCTTTAAAACTTTGAGGGGTTTGAGAAAGGATAAATTCTTCTCTAGGTACCGTTTGCACTTTATCCCCTTGTATTTTTTTCAAAGTATCTGACACTGCTAACCCAGGAATAGCAGCATCTGCTCCTTTTTGAATTGCTTTTACCATCAAATCAAAAAGTTTTGTGCTTGCCATAGGCCTAGCAGCGTCGTGAATCAAAATAACTTCAGCATCGGGGGGTACCAAATCAATTCCTCGTTTGACTGATTCGGCTCGAGTCTTACCTCCTTCGATAAAGTAATTAACCCCCTCAAGATTTGGGGGATCGATTCCAGGAGGCAAGACAACTACAACGCCTAACTGGAGTGGTCTTACAGCTTGCAAAGACCACTCCAAGATAGGCTTTCCGTCTAATAGCAAAAACTGCTTGAGTTGACCAAAGCGAACTCCAGAACCAGCAGCTACAATAATTACCCAGTTTGTAGGAACATTTTTATTCTGCACATCAAATAAGACTAGTCGCTAGCATCACAAAAGAGCAGTCCCTAAAACAAAGCTTCATCAAGTCTTACTTCTGCTTCTTGTTCACTTACCCCAATAGCAAAAGTCAATTCCGAAACCAAGATTTGGCGTGCCCTGCTGAGCATTCTTTTTTCACCAGCAGAAAGTCCTTTATCTTTGTCTCTGATCGATAAATTTCTTACAACCTCAGCTACTTGGTAAATATCTCCCGATTTAAGTTTTTCTACATGATTTTTATAACGTCTTGACCAATTAGTTGGCATCCTTGCTTCTTTTTTACGCAACACAGCAAAGACTTCTTCAACTTCTTCGTCATTTATAACTTCACGCAGCCCTACTTCATTAGTGTTATCAGCTGGAACCATCAAAGTGAGGTCACCATAGGCCAAACGTAAGACCAAGTATTCTTTAGTATCTCCGAATACTTCTTTTTTCTCACGTCGTTCTATAACCGCTGCACCATGATGGGGATAAACGACTTTGTCACCGACATCAAAGGAAGACATACTTCTCCTGAAAATTTAGATAAATGAAGGCTATTAAGTCAAAAACCAAAAAATCAGCTTCTGACAATTTTTCCCTATCTCTCTAGGATACTACTCTCAGCGACCCTAGCTAGGCCTTCTTTTATAGCTTTAGCTCTAGCTTCTCCAATACCTTCAACCGCATCTAGTTCTTCTATGCTTGCTTGCATAATATTTCTAAGATTTTTAAAGTGTTCAACTAATGAATTCACTACATTCATAGACAAACGCGGTATCTGAATCAATAGTCTATAACCTCGGGGTTCTAAACCACTAGATTCCAATTTCATTTCCGGAGAAAGTCCTAAAACTTTACCTACAGCTTCAGGATCAGAAAGATCTTTAGGACTAAAAGAAGAAATAATATTTAAACATCTATCTAATTTTGAAGGTGTTTTCATATAATCTCTCACTACAAGACGCCTACTGTCTCCCACCCCCATCATTAATTCATCTAACTGCAATGTGACTAGTCGTCCATCTTCTCCTAACTGAAGGACATATGAGTTGATTTCTTCAGCTATTCTCCTGACCATCTCTGCTCTTTGAATAACAGTTACAACATCTCGTAATGTGACTAGATCTTCTACTTCTAAAGCAGATAGAGTCGCTGTAACACTATCTAGCCTATTTCTATAGCGTTCGAGGGTCTGGAGGGCTTGATTAGCTCGATTTAACAAGCGAGGAATAGGTTCTACTAAGTGCTTTAAATCGTTTCTATATACAGTAATAATAGATAAATCTTCTGAAACAGATATAACAGGTACATCTATAGAGCGTGCAACTCTTTCTGCTGTCCTATGTCTTGTTCCGGTCTCGGTAGTTTCTACATTAGGATCAGGTACTAAATGGACATTAGCTCTCGCAATTCGACTAGCATCTGGAGCTAAGATAATTGCTCCA
>JAJYPT010000082.1 GCA_021795135.1 Actinomycetes bacterium | reverse complement strand
ACTTGGTGCTGTATTTTTTCTTGGATATTTTTTATTTCAAATCCCAGGGGCACACTATGCAGAAAATAAGAGTGCCAAAACCATTATATTTTGGGGAATGATTGGTTGGGGAATTTTAGCTTCTCTAACTGGAGTTTTGACTAATATAACTTTTCTTATGATTGATCGATTGCTCCTTGGGGCAGTAGAAAGTGTCTTATTTCCTGCTTTATTGGTATTCAATACTCACTGGTTTTTAAAACCAGAACGAGCTCGAGCTAATACGTTTTTAATATTAGGAAACCCTGTAACAGTACTTTGGATGTCAATAGTTTCAGGATTTTTGATTCAGGCTCTAGGTTGGCAATGGATGTTTATTCTAGAAGGTATTCCTTCAATTATTATGGCTTTTATATGGAAGACTTTGGTACAAGATTATCCAAACCAAGCTAAGTGGCTTTCAAAAGATCAAAGCGATAATTTAACTCAAGAATTACTATTAGAACAACAAGAGTTTCCTCAAAAATTAAATTACTGGAAAGCTTTCAAATCTAGAAATGTTGTTCTTTTGTCTGTTCAATATTTTTTATGGAGCATTGGAGTCTATGGCTTTGTACTTTGGCTACCTTCGGTAGTAAAAGCAGGATCTGGACTTGGTCTTGGACTGATTGGATTGATTAGTGCAATACCTTACTTGTTAGCCATTATCTTTATGGTTACAGCGTCTTATTTTGCAGATAAGCAATTAAATCGCAAACCTTATGTTTGGCCATTTTTGTTACTAAGCGGATTTTGCTTGTATGGATCTTTTTCTCTAGGGACGCATAACTTTTTGTTTTCATTTATCTTACTAGCTTTAGCTGGAGGATTTATGTATGCTCCATATGGTCCATTTTTTGCTATTATTCCAGACATTTTGCCCCGCAGTGCTTCTGGAGAATCTATGGCTTTGATAAATAGTATGGGAGCTTTGGGCTCTTTTGTAGGAGCTTATTTTGTTGGTTATCTAGATGCCACTACTAAAAGTTCAGCTGATGGATTTTTATTTATGTCTTTAAGTTTGATTTTAGCAGCCGCTTTTACTTTGATGGTCAAAACTAATTTTGCTCACCTACCAATAGCTTCAACACAAACATCTCCCGTCAAGCCAAATTCAGCTATTAAATAAGATTTGAAGAAAGTAAATGAAATATACAAATCAGCTTTCACCTAAAATTTTTACTTGTCATAGTATTTCTGAACTAATTGGATTTGAAAATCCTTCCGAGGACTACAAGTGGAGCTTTGGTCTACCTACTCTGGATAAATTGAAAAATATAGATGCATTCATTACTACTCCTAGTTTTCCACTTGGATATGATGAGCTTATATCTATGCCAAAGCTAAAAGTAATTTCATCTTATGGAGTTGGCTATGACTATATAGATATATCCCAAGCTTCAAAACTTGGAATACTAGTTACCAATACTCCAAATTCTGTAACCCGTGCTACGGGAGAATTAGGAGTTAGTTTAGTTGTTGCAAGTGTAAGAAATATTGTAGAAAATGATCATTTGACTAGAAGTAAAAACAGCAATGGGTTTGCTAATGAAATGTTCAAATATCCGATAATGGCTCATGATTTCTCATCCCAAACAATAGGGATAATCGGTTATGGTAGGGTTGGCAAAACTCTTTTTGATTTAGTTAAAAAACTAGGATTTGAAGCAATTTATTCGAGAGCACATGGTGCTCTCGAAGGCCATAGTGGATATAGAGAAATATCACAACTGCTATCTATCTCTGATGTAGTCGTACTTTGCGTTCCTTTAAAGGAAGATACCTATCATTTAATCAATACCAAATCTTTTAAACTTATGAAATCTAGTTCTAAGATTGTAAACATTAGTAGAGGTCCTGTTATAGATGAATCTAGTCTCATACAAGCTTTGAAGTCTGGTCAAATAAGTGGAGCTGCTCTAGACGTCTTTGAATATGAGCCTCATATAAGTCAAGACTTGATAGAGATGAATCAAGTAATCCTATCTCCTCATGTGGCAACTACAACTATTGAAACCAGAAAGGCAATGACAGCTGAAGCTGTAGAAAATATTATCCAAGCATTGGCTAAAACTCCCCAAAACGCTCTCAATCTAGAATCTTGGAAACGAATAAAGCTATAATCTTTTTTGGCGAAAATTTAGTAAATAAAGTCAAAAAAATTAAAAAACAACAATTGTGTTTTAACCAAAATAAGTTTTAAAAGTGTTTATGATTTCAATTGAGGAAAATACAAGAAAAAATATCTATAAATTTAACTATTGATTTTTGAAATATCTCCTTATTACTCTAAAAAGTCCTCCATTTCTCGAGCTTTGGTTTCAGGTAAAGTCCAGAACAAGGATGCAAACAAAATAACTGGTAAAAATGTATACATAGCTGCAACACTAAAGTGATTAGTTGTATTAGCTATTTCACCAAAAACTACCAACCCACTAACTGCTCCGATAACACCAGAGAATACAAACCATCCAGTTGCTGATGCTCTGACAGAGGTTGGAAACAGTTCATTGAAAAAGGCGCCAATTGCTGGCGCAAGTAGTGAGGCAGAAAAAATACTAAGTATGTAGCCAACTACTAAAGTAGGAGGTGACCCAATATAGGCAATAGTACTAAATATAGCTACACCTACAACGCCAAATGTTGTAGTTGGTCGTCGTCCAATTCGATCTGCAAACCACCGTCCAACCAATAACCCAAATAAACCCACCGCTCCAGCTCCTACCACCATCGCAGCTGTTATCAATCCTCCTTGATGGACTATATTTTGAGCATATATAAAGATAAAACTATCAGCAGGACCTGTAACAAAAGAAATAACAAAAGCCAAAGCAATCATTATTAATAGCCGTTTGCGAAACAATGGAGCCATTACTCCCCAAATCGGCAAAGGGCGTTTTAGTGAAACAGCAGATATGGAAAAACGATCTGATTCTTCAATCCGGTTTCGAAGAAATGGTACAAAAATAAGTGGAATCACTGCTAATGCAAAAACACCCCGAAAACCGAGCATCTTTGCACTAAGACTATGAATAACTGCAACTGTTCCTGCTCCTAGTCCATAACCACCTGAAATTAGAGCAATTGCTTTGGCTCGATCCTTTGAGATGCTTTGTTCTGCTGCTGCAACTTGTGCCAATGCAATAGTAGAAGTCAAAAATGGGCGCCCTAATGCAAAAATAGCAATAAAGTACCAAAAACTAGGACTTCCTGCGGCACTTATGGTCAATATAAGGCCAACAACCATTGTAATCAATAAGATAATGCGACGACCAAAGCGATCTGCTAAAGCAGTAATTGGAAGACTACCCAGTGAAGCTAGACGAACAATAGCTAAGCCGATACCAAGTACTGTTCCAGAAAGGCCTGCTTGGTCAGCAAGGGTGGAACCTTGGGTTATGTGACCCAAACTTTTAGCCACAGACCCAAGGGCAGCAACTACTCCAAATTGACCAAAACCCGATATAAATGCAGCTATTCCAAGGGCCAATATCGAAGGATGAGTCCAAGTATGTAAACGAAGTTCTGGTGGAGGTGGATCTATATCTATTTTCTCCATTTTTACAAAAGTGATCTAAGAATATATTTCATTGACAAAAAAACTAATTATAGTCATGATATTTTGCATTATTTAACTCTTATGGCCAAGTTGTGGGAATTGTATACCTACTAAAGACATGGATACCTATAAATATCCAAATAGCAAACAAGGCTATCCTACCAGGAATTCTTATCGCAATAAATGACCCAAGGCGTCCAATGCTCAGAAAGCGATTGTGGCTTAGTCGACATATAATTTCCCATCCTAAAGCTAGACCAATGATACCCAACCACAAAATGGAACCTATCATAACTGGTCTCGTTGGTTACGATTTATAAACTTATTTACTGGCATCCATCCAACCTCTAGCCAGATTAGAAATAAAATAAAGCGGCCGATGTGGGTTATGAGTAAATAATCAATCATAGTACTCAATGTTGGAACCACAACAGACCTACCACCTAAGACAAGTCCTATCGCTTCTAGTCCAATACCACAAAGAAAAATTATTACCCAGGGCAAAACTGTCTTGGTTGAAAAATCTCCAGCTTGTTGGCGATAATAATCCCTAGCTTTTATCTGACTTGGCGATAAAGCTGCGCTAGTAACAAAAATAGTGGCCAAAATAATTACTGGAATAACTACCGATATATAAGAAGCTGGACTAAATGGTTTTAAACCAGTAGATATCCAAGCATAAAAACTAACCCCGATAGATACTATAACTGTTGTCCAGACATGCCTATATTTTGATATCAAACCAATCACAATGGTCAGCCCTTATATTCAAAATGGCCTTGTTCATATCCACTTTGCTTATACGAATACATCTTCTAGTACGACCTACCAATACCACTATGGCTACAGCATACAAAATTGGTCCAGCCACAACGATTTTAGTTCCTTTCTCAGAACCAAACTAAACACTTATTTGAAACCAAAGACCCAACAAAGAAAGAATTGATCTACATACTTAGCTGTTATTTAGCTTTTATTACAAGAACAAAACCTAATCAGATTCTCTAACCCCAGCAAGTGCATCTCGCCAAGGCTGGGTACTAGTTACTAAAAAGTGTTCGCCAGCTATTTTTTCAGCCTCTGTAGAATTGCCCATAGCAATAGCTTCTACAAGTAGACTATGTTGTTGCAAAGCTTGGGCGTGTAGATCTTTGGAATAAGGATGTTCAGTAAAACCCAAATTAGCTGAAGTGGAAAGATCTCGATTTAGCTGTATCAGATATATATTGTTGGTAGCTTCAGCAATGAAATTATGCAAGCTATGATCAGCTTTTCTAGATTGTGAAGATGATGTGGCTTGGCTGTAATCATATAAAGCTTCTTTGATTTTGTCTACATCATCAGGTTTGCGTCTTTGAGCAGCAGTTTTAGCAATCATTTGCTGAACTAGATTGCGATAATCAAGCATTGCTTCAAGTTGATCCCATATTGGACCCAATGCTCTAAGTATTGCTTCAGATTCTATAGAACGACTACGAATAGATTTTACAAAAGTTCCCCCTTGTCGTCCTCTTTGTGCCTCTAGTACCCCAAGAGCAGATAAGCGACTAATTGCTTGTCTCAAAGTTGTGCGACTTACTTCTAACATCACAGACAAATCTCGCTCTGATGGCAATTTATCTCCTGGATAAAGAATTCCAACTGCAATAGCAGCCAAAATACGATCTGCTATTTGTTCAGGAGCACTTTGTAGACGCAAAGATCCAGCAAGATCATTTATTGCTAATACTGGATATTGGGTTTGGGATGGGTTTTCTAATTCCATTTCACCTCTAGCATATCTTAGCTGTAGTTATGAAAAATTAAATTATATTAATATTTGGTCTAAGGTATTGCCACTAAACCTTTTATAATGTATTGTTCCCCTCCAAGTAGGACATTTTCTAACAGGGGGAATATATGTCAGTGCATCTTGGAAAAGACAATTACGATTTTGCTGACAGATCTGCTTTAGCAAAAGGATCGCTAAAGCCAATCAATACTTTGGCTATAGCTATAGCAGCTATATCACCAACTACATCTGTTTTTTTAGTATATGGCACAGGTCTTAGCTCTGCTGGAACTGGAGTGATTTGGGCTTTTATAATAGCTGGATTTATAGCTATTGGAATGGCTTTGTCTTATGCAGAAGTTGGGTCGGTATTTCCTTCTGCAGGAGGTGCTTATACCATCGTGCGCAGAGCTTTAGGACCCATATGGGGAGGCATTACTAACATATTATTTCTAGTCCTAGGAATAGTAGTAACAGCTTCTATCCTCGTTGCTGCAGCAACATATCTTTCTTCTTTGATTCCAGCTTTGCCAGTCAATTGGACAGCTCTTGTGATGATGGTTTTAGTTACATTTTTATCTTTTCAAAAAATCTCTCCCACCAGTTTGGTGACTAGTTTAATGTTGATACTTGAACTAGGTGTTATTTTGACTTTTACATTTTTTGCATTTGTCCATTCTTCATTTAGTATAAATCCCCTTACCCATCCAGTTATCCCATCGCCTCATGGAGGTACTTTGATAGATGTGGGTATAGGTGGTCTTTTGATTGCAGTTGTACCAGCACTATTTGCCTACAACGGATATGACTGGCCACTTTATTTTGCCGAAGAGTCAACTCATGCTAAACGAATGCTTCCCAGGGCTGTACTTTGGGCTGCTGGAATTTCTATAATTATTGAACTAGGCGCAGTTACAGCAGCAACTTTTGCAATAAAGAATCTACCTGCTGTTTTGTCAAATCCTTCGCCTCTTTCATTAATTGCCAAACAAACAATGGGCTCTTTTGGTGCAAAGATATTATTAATTGGAGTTGTTATTGCCATGTTCGATACTGGATTGGCAGGAAATTTAGCCTATGCTCGAATTTATTATGCAGCTGGACGAGATCAAATGTGGCCAGGGAAACTAAATAAGTTCTTTAGTCATACTAATTCTAATCAAGTTCCAACTTATGGTTTTTTAGTTCTTTTAGTAGGCAATGGAATTTTATCTATCTTTGATTCTCTAAATAATTTAATTACCTTTGTTGGAGTTATAATAGTTACAATCTATCTGCTCGTTGCAATTTCTGCGCTCGTTTGTAGGGTAAGAGACAAAGATTTGGAACGTGGTCTAAAGATGCCTTTGTGGCCAATACCACCAGTAGTGGCAATCATAGGAGTTGTTATTGCTCTTTCTCAACAAACACCACGAGATCTAGTAATAACTGGAGTCATTGTTATTATTTCTTTAACTTTTTATATTTTATATAGGAAAAACCTACCAGGACGACTTACAGTTACTAGTTGTGAAATAGATGCAAATTCAAACATCGTCCCTTCTATCAAACAGGATGAATAATGTCTAGTCCAAAAAATGTAGTAATTGTTGGAGCTGGAATAGTAGGACTAAGTGTTGGTTGGTTTTTACAAAACTATGACATAGAAGTAACTATTTTGGAACAAAAAAGCATTGGAAGTGGGTCTTCTTGGGCAAATGCAGGATGGCTTTCTCCAAGTCTTACTACCCCACTTCCAGAGCCAGCAGTATTGCAATATGGGATAAAATCGCTCTTCAATCCTAATGCTCCGCTTTCTATTGCTTTTCCACCTAGTATAAAACTTATTAATTTTTTACTCACATTTAGCCGCAATTGCAATAATAAAAAATGGCAAAAAGCTATGCAATCCTATATTGGAATCAACAATTTAGCATTTGATGCCTATGATGAGATTAATTTATCTGAGCACAATTTAGAATTTCATCAAAGCCCAATTATGGCAGCTTTTGAAACAAGATCCCAAGCTAAGGGTCTTTTAGATGAATTTGAAATGATCCGAGGTGCTGGACAATCTCTTGTTAGTTACG
>JAJYPT010000081.1 GCA_021795135.1 Actinomycetes bacterium | reverse complement strand
GAGGTTTTTCCCATCAGTATCATTCATTAATTCAACAAATGGATTGGCCTGTATAGCTAGAAGTAGATCCTGATAGCTAATTATTTTCACCTTAGGCTCAAAACCAAATTTTGATTTAATAAGCATCCCAATTTGACTAGCTAGGACAACTGTCTCAATATCTGGATCATAAAATACTATATTGCCACTTTGGATATAAGTTTTTACCTCCATCAATCCAATAGATTTCAACTCATCCACAAGAGCCTTCATAGGCAACTTGTTGACACCTCCAACATTTACTCCTCGGAGCAAAGCTATCCAAATTTGCATTTTAAAATCAACTTATTTTATAGATATTGAGCTGATAGTTAAACAAATTTGTAGAACATTTCAATAATTGAAATGTTCTACAAATTTGCATTATAAAATATCTTTTGCTTACCAAGCATAATCTTCAGGAGCTGTACGATGTCCAGGAAAAATAGAATCTAGAGCTTTTAGGGAATCTTTGTCTAGTTTAAAATCTAAAACAGACAAAGTACCTTGTAGCTGCTCTTTTGTTCTAGGACCAATAATTGGAGCTGTAACACTATCTTGAGCCAAAATCCAGCTAAGAGCAACATCTGCTGGAGATTGTCCTAATTTTTTACAAAAATCTTCATATTCTTTTATTTGATCATGTTTTTGTTCAAGTATTTGCTTACTACGCCCTTCAAAACGACGAGAACCACCTTTGTTTTGTTTGTCTAGAACTCCCCCCAAAAGACCTCCGCTCAAAGGTGACCAAGGAATAATTCCTAGCCCATAGTGTTTAGCAGCAGGTATTACCTCGCGTTCTATGTCTCGAGTGATTAAATTATAAATAGATTGTTCGCTTATAAGTCCAACAAAGTTTCTTTTATGAGCACTAGCTTGGGCTTGAGCAATATGCCATCCAGCAAAATTACTACTTCCCACATAGAGAATCTTTCCCTGTGTAACCAATACTTCCATAGCTTGCCAAATTTCTTCCCAGGGGGTATTGCGGTCAATATGGTGCATTTGATAAAGATCTATATAATCTGTCTTGAGTCTTGCCAAACTCGCATCACAAGCACGACGAATATTTAAAGCTGAAAGTCTGCCTTGATTTGGCCAAGAACCCATATCACCATATACTTTTGTAGCTAATACTGTTTTTTCTCTGCGTTGTCCACCTTTGGCAAACCAATTACCAATTATTTGTTCTGTTCGACCCCTGTTTTCTCCCCATCCATAAACATTAGCCGTATCAAAAAAATTGATGCCATTATCAAGAGCTAGATCCATAATTTCATGAGAAGTGCTTTCATCAGTCTCAGGACCAAAATTCATAGTACCTAAACATAGCCGACTTACACTAAGACCACTGCGACCAAGATTGGTATATTCCATATAAACCCATTTCTAAAATTTTTCTAGTTAACAACTAAATTTTTATATTAGTAAGGTTACCCCTTACTCAAATTCTTTTATTCCCAAAAAGTTTCATCAACAACAATTTGGATCAATAATTCGAGAAAGCATTCCTAGTGATTCCAAACGAGGCCAATAATAGATACTTGTACCTTTGCGCTCACTTATCAAAAAACCTGCTTTTGATAACTGCTTGAGATGATGACTTATAGTTGCATCCGATAAATCTAAATAGGCCACCAGATCTATATTGCGCACCCCAATATCTTTTTTAGATAGAACAAAGGCAATAATTTTGATTCGAATTGGATCTGCTAAAGCTTTGAGCCTCAAAGAAAGATCTAGAGCATCTTTATCACTAATTATTCCTTGAGAAATAGGCGCACAACACGACATTTCAGATAGTTCTACATCCGGAAGAGATTTAGGCACAAATACATTATAAAATAAGCCTTGACTTATATAAAGGTTTATTTTATCCTTAGACATATGTCTAAGGAGGATCATGAAAGAGACTAATCTACAAAAAATAAGCACCATAGTATCAACCCCTAAAGGAGTAGAAGTAATACTCCAAGGAGATGTCAAAATAAAAAACGTCGAAGATATGATTCAAAATTGTAAAACTAAAGAGCAAAATTGCTGTGATTTAGAATTTATGTCCAAACTAAATCAAATCGATGTATCTGGCCAAGATAAAAAAGTAACTATTGAATTAGAAGGTGAAATTACTACTTCTATGGTAGAAAACAATCTTTCTAAATGTCAGTGTTATGTAGCAGAATAAATTTAATTACCTTTGCTAGGTGCAATGACCCACCCTCGTTGACAATTTGGGACTAATCTTATTCGTTATAAGATAAGAGGTATTTATCTAGATCTAAAATTTATAGGTGGTGTCAAAGAACGATATGTCAGAAACAAAAAGGTGGTTGACTAGGACTAAATTTTATTCCAACCAACACAGCAGGTCACAATCTAATCGTTATATTATTGTCATCTCTACTGTCATATTATTTCTCATTTCTACAACTGGCATTTTATTGGGAGCTTTGACCAATACAAACCATGCAAACAAATCTTCTAAACCAGTTGCTGCTGTACCATTCAAAGCATTAAGCGGCACCAAAGCCAATTGGGTGATCGCTGAAAACAAAAAACCTGGAACTACCCGCTGGAAAATAACAACTCCCCAAAGCCCTAATGGAATCATGGGATATGCAAGTCGCGTACAGGCTCGAAGAGGTCAAAAACTAAATTTATATGTATCTACTCAAGCTCCTAGTTTTCACATAGATGCATTTAGAATGGGTTACTACCAAGGCAAAGGAGCTCGCCTTGTTTGGAAATCAAATAATCTTATAGGAAAAAAACAACCCTCATGTCCAGTTACTCCTGGAATCAACATGGTCCAATGTAATTGGAGTTCTTCACTGACTCTAACTATTACTAAAAAGTGGGTTCAAGGACAATACCTTTTTAAACTAATTGGAAGTCAAGGACAACAAAGCTATATCCCTCTAACTATATGGAGTCCTACAAGTCATGCTGCTTATGTAATTATGAGTGGAGTTCTAACCCAACAAGTATTTAATCCTTTTGGGGGCTATGACCTATATCAAGGAGCTACTCCTTGTGCTCCGGGTCATTATCCATGCTCTAGTAGATCTAGGGTTGTTTCTTTTGATAGACCTTATGCCACCAACTACGGCAATGGATCTGCCAGTTACCTATCTTTGGTATATCCTTTGACTCGTCTTGCTGAAAAACATGGACTCAATGTTACCTATTGGACCGATATTACCCTTGCTAGACATGGCAAGCTTCTTAGTAATCACAAGGTGTTAATTTCTCCTGGCCATGATGAAGAATGGTCTTTACACATGCGCCAAGCTGTTGTCAGAGCTAAGAAAAAAGGGGTAAATTTAATCTTTTTTGGAGCTAGTCCTATTCTTAGAAAAGTTCGTCTTCAACCATCTCCATTAGGTCCAGATAGACAAATAGTAAATTATCGTAACCCAACAAAAGATCCTTTATATGGAAAAAATAATTCTCAAGTAACCCAAAACTGGTGGGGACAACCTCCTGCTAATTTACCTGCTAGTACGTTAGTTGGAGCAAAATATATTGGCTATAATAATACTTCTCAATTTCCTCTAGTGGTATCTAATAGTTCGTCTTGGTTCTTTAGAGGAACTAACCTTACCAATGGTTCTAAAATTCCCTCTGTCCTAACTACAGATTTCCAAGAATTTAGTCCAACTCGACCCCATAATCCTCCAAACATTGAGATTTTGGCTCATTCTCCTGTTCAGGTTCAAGGCCATAGCGGAACTTACTTTGCCGATACCACTTATTACACAACACCTTCTAGTAAAGCCGGAATATTTCAAAGCGGATCTAATTCTTGGATTCCTTCACTTATTGCTTGTCCAAAAAATACCAAATCCTGTCCAGCTCCTACAATGCGTAAAATAACTGTCAACTTACTTAGAGTTTTTGGGAAAGGACCAGTTGGGATAACCCATCCTTCAAAAGCTAACTGGAAACAGTTTTATCCATAGACATTTCTAAGATACTGAGCTAAAAATTTTTCATAGATTTTAATAAAATAGATTTACTTCTAAGTTGTATTGTTTCTTGTTGAATGACAATACATAAAAATGACAAATTCTAAATTAAAAATAAAATTTATGTTATTAGCTTCTTCAAAGGGATCTAAACAACTACTTATTACCACCTTTTGACTTCAAAGCAGCTATAAAGATTCCAATAACTACTCCAGCTATCATTTCGGATATGGCAATCACAATAAATGAAGGTTGTAAATAAACTAAGTGTAGAATAAAATAAACAACTACTGTAACCATCACAATAACTAGGAACAAAACAAAATTATTCTTATTTGTTTGATCCAAAGATGCCAATTATTGCCTGCCCTTTTTCTTGGATTTTACAAGTTGTTCGAAGATACCTAATATTTTTCTTTTACTATCTTAAATATTTTTGTATTAAAGACTGTTAAAAATATAAATAGACAAATAATAAATATACAAAAGATGTCCTATTTCTTATCTATTTATTATTCTAACGTTCACCTTATATCTGGGTTGGCTTAATCCGTTAATCCTAATATTTTTCTTATTCAGTCAATATAAGAAAAGGAAATAATGAAAATAAATAAAAAAATAGGATTGCTATTGACCCCTTTATCGATAGTAAGTATTGCTGCTACACAAATACCAGCTCAAAATACTAAAAAATAATCTAGACTAAATAATAATTGACAAAGTTTTTATCAGTTCTTATGTAGTCATTTATTAATTAAAAATCTTATTCAAACAAAATCCTTGCTACAGTTAAAGCTGCAATGATTCTTTCTCAAAGCCTTATCTCCAAATGACTTCTTGGCCCTTTCGCCTCATTTTATTAGCAAGTATTTGGGGTCTATCATTTCTTTTTATAAAAATAGCAGATCAAACTTTAGCTCCTGTCCAAGTGGTATTTTCCAGAGTTGGACTTGGTGCTTTAGTAATTGTGGGATTTTCCCTAATCAAGGGACAAAAACTTCCTCGTTCAAAACTCACTTGGCTACACCTAAGTGTTGTAGCACTTTTATTCAATACTATTCCATTTACGCTTTTTGCCTACGGAGAGCTCCAAGTAAGTGCAATAATGGCTGGTTTACTCAATGCTGTCACTCCTTTGGTTACCCTCCCACTAGCTCTTTGGTTACTAAAGGCTGAAAAACTAACCAAACTAAAGGCATTTGGATTGGGAATAGGATTTTTAGGAGTAATTGTAGTACTTGGAATTTGGCAAATACCGAACCTAAATAGCCTAAGTGGAGATTTAGAATGTCTAGGAGCTGCAACTTCTTATGGAGCTGGCTTTATATATATAC
Organism: Actinomycetes bacterium; assembly: GCA_021795135.1. GTDB lineage: Bacteria > Actinomycetota > Acidimicrobiia > Acidimicrobiales > JAJYPT01 > JAJYPT01. The sequence continues at coordinate 2,109 of JAJYPT010000081.1, read as the reverse complement.
GTCGTTATCTTACCCATCGTTCTGAAGGGCCAATAGCTTTTACCGCTGGGCAACTTATTTGTGCAACTTTTGAAACTGCAATATTTCTTCCTTTGACCAAAGCTCCAACTAGTTTTCCCTTATCTGTAATCATTAGCATTATATTACTTGGAGCTTTTGGCACCGGAGTTGCCTACATTTTAAATTATGCAATCGTAAGTGAAGCTGGAGCTGTAGCAGCTTCCACAGTTACATACATAATGCCTATTTTTTCAACCCTTGCAGCTATAGTTATCCTAAATGAACCCCTTAGGTGGTATGAACCAGTTGGAGCTATAATTATTCTATCGGGAGCTGGTATTTCCCAAGGTCTAATAAATCCTAAATTCTTTACTAGAACACCTACAGAGATAGAAATATAAACCAGCTAAAACCAAATATGGTCTTAGCTGGTTGAGGTAGTAATAAAGTTTTTGTAACTTATATATTTAAATTAACTGTTCGTCCTGAAGGTTCACCAGTTTTTTTCACTGCGGTTCCACTAGCTGTTATTTCCATAACATCTTCAGAACGGTGAATAATTTCTAAATTAACATTTATTACAGCATCGGCTCCTAAATGATCAGCTTCTGCTTTCATTCTTCTCAAAGACAGCTCTCTTGCGTCATACATAAGCTGTGTTAGTTGAGTAAGTTCTCCTCGAGTAAGACCTTTAAAAGCAGTAGCGATTCCCCCACTTACCCCCATACTCATAACGCTATTTCCCAAAACAAAACCTAATGGAGAATAGCCTGCATCTTTGACTAACCAAAAGTCAAGAGCACTCAAATTAGAAGTAGCAGCAGTACCAGAACCTGATTGGAGATTTTTTATCTCTTGTTCCAGTTCTTCCATGCTTGAAACTTGATTTGAACTTTGTCCCATTCCAAAAGGCATAATACCCTCTTTCAATAGTAGTTCTAATCATAATAAACAATTTAAAATAATGAGATTTAGCAAAAGTAAAAATTATTGATCTTTATTATAAATAGGTTTAAAATTAAAAGTAACTGCTGAAACAATAGAGTAACTTTTACTTAAGAGCAAAAAATTTATAACTTTTCGTTTAATTCATCTTTTACTTTAGTCATCATTACTCTCACTTCAATAACGATTTATAAATACAATGGCCAATAAACAAAAACAAGATTACCTATATATAAATGAAAATAAAATACCTACTCATTTGATCAAGTGGACTTTTAGTCGTTCTCCAGGTCCGGGGGGACAAAATGTAAATACCTCTAATACAAAAGCTCAAGCTAATCTCAAACTAGATGATCCAAGCCTAGATCCCAAACTAGCTCAACAATTACAAAATAAATTTGGTAGTGAGATTAGGGTAGTATCTTCAGCTCAACGTTCTCAATTAGCCAATCGCCGAGCAGCTATGTCAATACTTACTAAGCGCTTATCTAAAGCTTTACAACAACCTAATTCCAAAAGAATACCCACCAAACCTACTAAAAACTCCTCTAAGCGGCGTTTGGAATCTAAAGCTCATCGAAGAATGATTAAATCTTTTAGAAGCAATAAATTCAACATCGAAGATTAAACTCTTCGATGTTTTTAATAAAACTGCTTATATATCCAAATTGAGATATTGCTTAAAAGAATTTTTACCCGCTTCAGTTACCACAATAGCTCTAGGAAATCTTCCTCTCGATATCCAACCTAATTCCAAAAAACGTTTCATCAAAACAGCACCGAGCAGTCCTCCTAGATGATGTTGTTGCTCACTCCAATCCATGCAAAATCTCAATAAAATACGTTTCTGACTTACTATCTCCCCTAGGTCAATTCCAAGTAGACCAAATACCTCATGTGCATTTTCTCCTAGTTGATAAGGGTGATCTTTCAATCGAGATGATAAAAAGTCTCCTCGACAAGGAGGGAGAAGGGATTTTTATCAAATCATTTCTTGATAAAACCTCTAAATCCAAAAAACTTTGCATTATGGTTATGCCCAATTTTCCAGCTAAATGATCATAACAGCTACGACCATTACGTAAAGCATTTGCTTTGGTATCTTGGGTTAGACTACAGATAGGATCCAAAGGAGAAATCAAAGCTAAAGCTTCTAATACTTGG
>JAJYPT010000005.1 GCA_021795135.1 Actinomycetes bacterium | reverse complement strand
AAGACTGATTGTGGCTAAATGTTCAGGCTCAACATCTCGCAGCTGTCTAAATAGACGCTCTTGGTGGATGTTTAGTTCTTTGATCATAGGAACATTTGGTCTAGTTCTTATGGGATGGGCTCCTAATATAATAGTTTTTATATTAGGTTGGTGGCTTTTAGCATGGCCTCATGCTGTTATGTTTCCTTTGGTGACCATGCGAGTAGCTTCTTCTGTTGATAAAAACGAGCTAGTAGCAGCTAATACTTTAATGCAATCTTCTTTTGATCTAACTTCTATAGCAGGACCTTTGATAATAGGTATAATAGCTGCCCAATCTAGTATAGGGGTAGGATTTTGGGTGGTAGCAGTTGCTCAGCTTTTAGGAATAATAGTATTAGTTCCTGATGTATCAAAAGAACTTTTCAAAAAAGAACAAACTAAAATTACTATGGCTGAGGATAAATTATCTAAAACTCATGAAAAGATTTCCAATTAGGGGATAGGAACTGTAAACCAAGAAGCACCTGCATTTGTAGATTCTATAAGGCTATCTACAACAGGACCATTATTTGTATTAGTGGGGGGAGTTCCATGTATTGCTATACCTTGGGTTGGAGAGGTGAATCCAAAGTCATAGAAGCCTACTCCTCCATCTCCATATTGTGCTGAAGTTGTCCAGCTTTGTCCACTATTGGTAGAACGGTATATGAAACTAGCTGCAGAAGAAGTAGCAATGACTGGGGTGGAGGTATTAGGAGAAGCTAATTGACCTCCATCGCCTGGCAAAGGAGCATTACCAAGTCGTTGAGTTTTGCTGTTAGAGGTTTGCATAAGAATTTTTTCACTAGATCCAGCTGCTACACCTCCAGAACAAAGAGTATCCAAAGTAGTAGCATTTGGCATAGTAAGAGAAGTTATCTCTAAATTAGTTCCACACGGATCAGGAAATCTTGCCCAAGTGTTTCCTCCGTTGGTTCCATATAAGAAAGCTTCACTTGGATGGTTTCCTTGGTATCCCAAAAGCACAAATCCATTTACTCCACTTGGAGTGGCATAAAGCACAATGGGAGATCCATTAGAACCTGTATTTGGAGTGCCTGAATTGACAACTCCTGAAACTTGGGTAAAAGAATTATTAGATATAGAAGAAGATATCAAAGAAGAAGTACAAGAACTTGTCTGATTTGTGCAATTGGTTACTATAGCAAATACTTTTCCTCCTGCTGTAGCCAATGCGGTTATTTTGCCTGGTATGGGAATTTGAACTTGTTGCCAACTAGCGCCACTGGTATGAGTAGCGTATAAACTTGGTCCAAAAGCCCATCCGTTGTCAACATTTGCAAATCGAATTTGACTAATACCAACAGAGGAACCCAAAGCAGATGATCTAGACAAAAAAGGAGCTGGAGGGGAAGGCATTTGTTGCCAAGAAGCACCATTGTTGGTAGTTGTAACAATAGAGGCACAAGCTGTTGTGTTACAGCTTTTAGTAGTGCCTAAAACAAACCCATCGGATTGAGAGACAAAAGTTACTGAACTAGGTTCAAATCCATTAGGAGCTGGTAGCCGATTGAGAGTGGTTCCAGTGTTGGGGGTAACCGTAGTTGTAGTAGATGATGGAGTTGTAGTAGATGAGGAGGGGGGAGATGAGGTAGTAGTTGAGCTAGTAGTATTTGAGGATTTATTGGTTTTGGGAGAATTAGAAGAAGTTTTGGGAGAAGAAGAACTTCCACAACTGCTAAGAGTCATCATTCCAGCAATAACAACTGCATAAAGACGTGCACGAGAAACCATATTAAAACACCTTTTTAGGCGATCTTATCTTATATTTTATTAACTATCAACGTACTAAGACTATTAGCAAGATTTAAGAGTTGTTTTTAGGCTAACATAACATAATTTAAAAAACTCAAAAGAAAATATTTAAATATCTAGATAAAATTATTAATTTTAAAAACTTCAATTTTATCTAGAAAAAACAAAGTAATTTAGGTCAGGATTATTATTATTATTTGGTTGTGTTCTTAGAATAAAAAGATAGGTAAAAAATATGGGTAAGCCAACTCGATTTTATTATATATTATCTGCTGCTTTGGGTATTGTAGCTTTTGTATTTGGCATAATTAGCAATTCTGGTATAGCTAATAATTTTGTTTTTATCATCGTTTTAGATATTTTACTTGTAGTTATTGGGTTTTTGGCAGGAGCAAGCGCTAAGGCTAGACAAGAAAATCCTATTAAAGTGGGTGCATTAGTGGGAGCGATTTATGGCTTAATTGTAGGTATACCTACTTTATTTACCACAGTTACTCGTTCTGAAGTAGCCCACAGTTACAGAGGGAAAATAATTTCTAATAGTTCTATAACCCAAGTTGTAAATGCGGCAAATTCGCCTGTCTCTCATATTCTTATACTTAGTGGCTCTGTGGTTACTAGATTACTGCTTGGGCTTATTTCTGCTTATGTTGGTGCTTTTGTAATGAGATCTAAGGACTCAACTTATAACAACAAAAAAATCTAAATATAGTTATTAATTAATTATTTTTCATTTAATAAGTATGAGTTTTTTTAGAATCGTAGATGATCTAAAGGCCCTGGGCCTTGTCCCAATTCCCAATGTTTAGCTCCCACTAAAGTTGTATTTAAATAAAGTTTAGCCTCTTTGATTGCTTCAAATGTCTCTAAACCTTTTGCCAAAAATGCACATATTGCAGCTGAAAAAGTACAACCTGTGCCTCTGGTGTTATTGGTAGAAATACGAGGTGAAAATAACAAACGGTAAGAATCTTTGGAATAGATGACATCTACAGAACTACCAGAGTTGGCTAGAAAATGTCCTCCCTTTATTATTACGGTTTTGCATCCGGTTTGACTAAGGTCTTTTCCTGCTTGGATCATATCTTGAAGCGAGGTTATTTTTTTATCTGTCAATAAAGATGCTTCTACAATATTTGGAGTTATAACTTCTGCCAATGGAAAAAGATTTTCTAAATACCCATCTTTACAACTATGACATAAAGATTTTCCAGAAGAAGAAGACAGAACTGGATCAACTACCAATAATCCCAGTTGATCTTTTTTACTAAGACGAGCAACTAATTTAACTATGTTGGCATTTGCAAGCATTCCTGTTTTGGTAGCCAGGGGAGAAATATCTTCTGTAACTGTTTGCAATTGTTGCTCTATAAGCGTCTCAGGTAAGGAATTCCAATTTTTTGTTGTAAAAGTGTTTTGAGCTGTAACAGCGGTAATGGTAGATAATCCAAATACGCCTAGTGCGGCAAAAGTTTTCAAATCTGCTTGCATGCCTGAACAACTTGAAGAATCTGAACCTGCAATTGATAAAACTACAGGAGGAGAATTCATTGTGTAACTACCAACTGGGTTTGCCAATATCAGAAGTAGAAGCTTGGGCATGATTTCGTATTGGTATACGGCCTGCCAAAAAGGCAAGCCTACCTGCTTTTACTCCTGCAGCCATTGCCGCAGCCATTTTTGAAGGATCCCTAGATTTGGTAATGGCACTAGCTATCAATACTGCCTGGCATCCCAGTTCCATTGCAAGGGCTGCATCGGAGGCGGTTCCTATTCCAGCATCTAAAACCACAGGAACAGAAATTGTTTGACAAATCAAAGAAATATTATGAGGATTGCGTATGCCCATTCCGCTTCCAATGGGAGATCCCAATGGCATTACTGCTGATACTCCTATACTTTCAAGTCGTTTTGCCATTACTGGATCGTCGTTTGTATATGCTAAAACTTTAAATCCTAGATTAGAAAGAGTTTCAGCAGCTGAAAAAGTTTCAAAGGGTTCTGGTAAGAGGTTGAATTCATCTGCAATAACTTCTAACTTTACCCAGTTGGTCTCGAGAGCCTCTTGAGACATTTTAGCTATCAAAATTGCTTCTTGAGCAGTAAAGCATCCAGCTGTATTGGGTAACAATTCTACTTTTGAATCTTTTAGCAGATTCAAAAGTCCACTTGAGCTAGAACTGAGTCTTCTCATTGCTACAGTTACCAATTCAGATTCAGAAGAAACAATTGCAGCCTTTAAAGATTCTAAGCTTGTAGATCCACCTGTTCCTAGTATCAATCTTGAGGAAAAAACTTTGTCAGCAATAGACAAAGTATCTATATTTTTGTTGGTGGAGGTGTTGTTATCCTCCTTGGGCGATGGAAAGTACTTCGAGTTTGTCATTTTCACTAAGTTCCAATTTGTTCCATTGACTTTTAGGAATTACTTCAGCATTGATTGCCACGGCTACTCCTGTTGTAGCTTGATTCAATGAATTGAGTAATTCTAATAAAGTAGTTTTATTTTCTATATTTTGTATTTGGCCATTTAAAGTAATTTTCATTAGGCATCTTTTAAAAATCTATTGGGAGAAAAATATTCAATATAGGCAGGATCAACTTGGTCAATGACACAATCAGATAAAGCATCAGAAGTCACTGGGGTAAGTAAAATACCATTCCTATAGTGTCCAGTAGCTACGAAAAGACCTTGGGTAGCAAAAGAGCCTAGAATAGGAGCATTATTTGGAGATCCAGGTCGCAACCCAGCTAAAGTTTCTTCTATTGTAGCTTCGGAAATATTTGGTAGTAAAGACGTAATATTTCTTAATAACTCATAAATACCTTCTACAGTAATTGTGGTATCAAAACCTTTGTCTTCAACTGTGGCTCCTATAATGATTTCTCCGTGTTTTCTGGGAACCATATAAACATGATATCCCTTAGCTAGTCCTCTGATTATTTTTTGATATCCAAGATAAGATTCTGGAAGGCGAACTCTAAGGGTTTGACCCTTTATCGGATAAATTGGCAATTGAGGAATTATTCCCTTTATATCTCCAGACCAAGCTCCTGCAGCTATAACTATGTTAGGAGATGATATTTTAATCCCATTTTCTGCAACTAAGGTCTTTAGAGGTTTTTTTTCATCAAATTTTAGTTCTGCTATAGTTGCTTGATAAAAATAACCCCCCCCTAGATAAACAGCCTTTAGTAGTGCTTGGCATAAAAGTCGGTTATCTACTTGATGTTCTTGTTCTATAGATACACTTGCTTGGATTCCAGGCGATAATGAGGGTTCTACTTTTCTTGTTGCTGTTGAATCTAAGAGCTTAGTTTCTAGACCTAACTTAGATCTAAAAGAATGGAGAAATTCTATTTCGGCTCTGTCATTTGCATCTAAGCCAACTTCTAAGGTTCCACTTGAAATATAGCCAACCTCCATTTGTGAAAAGTCTTCTAATTCTTTTACAAAAGAAGGATAGCGTTGAAGTGATTTGAGGCCCAATCTTACAAGTTCTTCTTCTCCAGGATTGGCCTCGCTAACAGGAGCTAACATCCCTGCGGCGACCCAAGAAGCTCCACCAAGAGGCTTTGGGTCAACAATAACTACACGCATTCCTTTTTGAGACAGTCTCCAAGCAATAGAAAGACCTATGACTCCTGCCCCAACTATTACAGCATCTGGGACAAAGGTAGGGGGATCTAAGTTTATTATCTTAGATAGGCTAAAAGTCATTTGAATGCAATTGAAGATGTTAGAAAAGACAAAATATTATTCAATATGATCTGGAGTGGGGTCGAAGCTTTTATAAGAGGTATTTTTTGAAAAACTAATATTGCGAAAAGCATCCCAAAGCATAATTATTACAGTTACCCCAAGCTCTACAGCTCGAATATCGGGGATGGTTATTAGGGCAATGATTACAATAGAATAGACTAGTAGATGGGTGCCAAAGGGAATATTACGTAGAGATTTTCTTTTTACTTTGGTGCTAGAGCGATAAGTTCTAGGATTTATTTGGTTAGTATTTGTCACACTTACCTCAAGGTCTAGATGAATAAAATTTGGAATTTAAATAAGATTAAATTGTTTTAATAGCCTAGCAAGGCAATTATCTTTTGAATAAAGCAGGGACAATTTTTTTATAGAGTTGTAGACATTTTTTGAATTAATTGTTTAGCAGGTCTAAGTTTAATTTTTCAAGAGAAAAGCGCTAAGATATAACACACTAATAAAATGTATAAGTGATTAAAAAAAACAAAGTGACAAATGAGGCAGTATTTCCAACCTGAAGATTATAAAAAGGTGACAAACGATGCTAGATGATCGTAAGGTGTCAATTTTGAGAGCTGTGGTTGAAGAATATATTGCAACCGCTCAACCAGTGGGATCTCAACATATTGCTAGTTCATCTGATTTAGGAGTTTCTGCAGCTACTGTTAGAAACGATATGGCATCTTTAGAGAGAGAAGGATACCTAATACAACCCCACACTAGTGCTGGTCGTATTCCTACTGACAAAGGATATAGAACCTTTGTGGATAAATTGAGTTCTCCTAGGTCTCTAGATCCTTTAAAAAGTCAATTAGTTTCTCAATTTTTTGCTACTGCCCATGGGGAGTTAGAAAGAATATTGCATGATACAACAACTTTGCTATCTGGTCTTACCGACTATGCAGCAGTTGTGGTTGCTCCTCAGGTAGGATCAACTGCTACTATACGTTCGGTTCAAATTGTGTCTTTGACTTCAACAGTTGGATTGGTTGTAGTTGTGCTTTCAAATGGAGTAGTAGAAAAGTCTGCTATTGATATTCCTGTTGATATCTCTAATGAGAAATTAAATATAGCTAGCACTAAGATGTCTTCTTTTTTACAAGATTTGACTCTAACACAGGCAAAAAATGTAAATTTTCAACCTGTTTTTAGTTTGGGTGACAATGAAATTACCGAAGTAGTACTCAAAGCAAAAGAAGCAATTGCTAAAATGAAATATTCTTCTACTTCAGAAGTCTTTGTTGGAGGAACCTCTCGTATGGCGGGAGCCTTTAATGCAGTAGAGACAGTACGTAGTATTTTGAGTTTTCTAGAAGAACAAATTGTACTAGTTGGATTACTAAGAAACGTTGTAAATAGTGGACTATCGGTTGCTATTGGGACAGAACATGGAGTAGTTCCTTTGGCTCAATGCTCTGTTGTGGTTGCTCCTTATTCATCAGAAGGAGAACAAGTTGGCACTATTGGGGTATTGGGTCCTACAAGAATGGATTATGCACAAGCGCTTGCTGCAGTTGGAGTGGTAGCAAAGCGTCTAAGTTGTCGTTTAAGCGAGGGATAAAGGGTGTCAAGCGATTATTATGCGCTTTTAGGAGTAAGTTCACAAGCAAGCGAAGATGAAATAAAACGCGCCTATCGAAAGATAGCTAGGCAGCTGCACCCTGATACAAATGGAGGGGATAAAAAAGCTGAAGAGCGTTTTAAAGAAGTAACCGTTGCTTATGAGACGTTAAAGGATCCTGAAAAACGTAGACGTTACGATATGTATGGACCAGAAGGTTCTCGAGGAAGCGCCTCTTCTGAATATGGCAACCCCTTTGGTGCTGGATTTGGTGATATATTTGAAACCTTTTTTGGTGGAGGATCTGGTAATCCTTTTTCCAATGGTGCCAATTCAGCTGCTTCTTACAGGGGACAAGATATTGAGGTAAACCTAGACATAGCTTTTGAAGAGGCTGTGTTTGGCTCTCCCAAAGAATTGACTTTGCGTATGCCTGTTACATGTTCTACCTGTTCAGGAAGTGGTGCTCGCGCTGGAACTAGTCCCACAAGATGTTCTGTTTGTGGAGGTAGTGGCGAAATTAGAAGAGTTCGTCAGTCTTTATTGGGTCAAATGGTTACAGCATCTCCTTGTAGTCGATGTGGTGGCACTGGAGAGATAATAGAACAGCCTTGTGAAAGTTGTAGGGGAGAAGGAAGAAGAACCGAAGAGAGGACTTTCAATATAGAAGTTCCTCCTGGGGTAGATTCAGGTTCCACCCTAAGGCTTAGTGGCAAAGGAGCCGCTGCACCTCGTAAAGGAGTGCCAGGAGATTTATATGTTCACCTTAGAGTAGCTCCTAACAAAAAGTTTTCTCGTAATGGTTTTGACTTAATTCACAAAGTCTCTATAGCAATGACTCAAGCAGCCCTAGGTGCTGTGATAGAAATTGAGACTTTAGATGGTCAATTGCACGAACTACATATTCCTCCAAGTACTCAAACGGGCCGTACTTTTAGGCTCAAAGGCTTAGGTGTGCCTCATCTTCAATCCAAAGGAAGAGGAGATCTTATTGTTGAGATCATAGTAGAAACTCCTACTCCCAAAAGTGAAGTTGAAGAGCAATTGTTACGCCAATTAGCCTCCATTCGACAAGAAGATGTAGCCGAGCCAGAGAGTGGATTTTTTTCTAAAATTCGCTCTGCTTTTAAATAATTAAACCCTCTCAAGTCTCCTCAGCTGCACATGTATTTGTTGATCGATTAGATTCTTTAATCTTGAGTGATCAAGATAGTCATCATTTGAGTAGGGTTTTAAGATTGAGGCCGAATCAAATCGTCACAGTGGCTGATGGAAGCGGATACTGGCAAAAATGTTCTTATGTCAAAGAAGGAATATTGGAGCCGTTACAGGATCCAATACTAGATCCTGGTCCCAATTGGGATATAAAGATAGCTTTTGCTTTAACCAAGGGCAACAAGGCTGAACTTGTAATACAAAAACTTTGTGAGCTTGGAGTAGATGAAGCTATACCCTTTGTGTCTAGAAATTCTATTCCCAAATGGGATCTCAAACGTGAGAAGAAGGCTTTAGAGCGCTTGGAAAAGATAGCAAAAGAAGCTTCTATGCAATCTAGACGTAGTCGGATTATGAAAGTTCATCCAGTAAGTGATTTTGAATACCTTTGTCAAAAGGGAATACATAGTGGGAAAATGGCTATGGCAGACCCTAGGGGAAAACCTCTAACTAAAGCATTTCCTACAGTGCTAATAGGCCCAGAAGGCGGTTGGGCAATTGAGGAAATAAATTCTAAATTGCCCAAGGTATGTATTGGTGGTCAAATAATGAGAGCAGAAACAGCAGCCATAACAGCAGGTGGACTTCTTTGTGCTATTCGAGAAGGTATCGTTAGAGGCGTAGATGAATAGTGATATTGAATCTGGATTTGGAATTTATATACATTTTCCTTTTTGTTTGAAAAAATGTGACTATTGTGCTTTTTCAACTTGGGATGACAGATTCGATTTAGTAGAACCCTATTTGCAAGCTCTAAAGTTAGAAATTACATCTTGGTCCAAAAATATGGAACTGGCTCCTACTTCAATTTATTTTGGCGGAGGAACTCCATCTTTGATGGAAGCAAAACAAATATCTCCTCTTTTAGAGCTGTTTGATATTGATAAAGATGTAGAGATAACATTGGAATGCAATCCTGAGACTGTATCGGTTTCTAAGTTAGTTGATTTTAAAAATATTGGTATAAATCGTCTTTCTTTTGGAGTTCAATCTTTTTCCTCGCACGTATTGGCTTCTTTGGGTAGAATTCATTCTGCTGATAATGCTATAAAAGCCTTTGGATTTGCTAAAGAAGCTGGATTTGAAAATATAAGTTTAGATTTAATTTATGGTGCTAGCGGCGAAAGCGATCAAGATTGGTTATACAGTTTAGAAAAATGTTTTGAACTAAAACCTACTCATTTATCTGCTTATGCTTTGACAGTAGAACCTGGAACTGCTTTATCTAAAGATCCTCTTCGTTATCCTGATGATGATGTACAAGCAAAGCGTTATGAAGTAATTGATGAGTTAGCAGAAAAAATTGGTATGAGATGGTATGAAATTTCAAATTGGGCATTTGAGGGGTATGAATCCAGACACAATCAAATTTATTGGAGCAGAAAAAATTATCTAGGTTTTGGTTGTTCGGCTCATTCGTATATAGATGGGCAAAGAAGATGGAATTTTAGTTCTCTAAATAAGTATTTAGAAGCTTCTTTGTATGGGCGTAGTCTATGTTGTGGTAAAGAAGATCTTACAGATAAACAAAATCGTCTAGAGGTTTTAATGCTTGGTCTGAGGACTAAAGATGGAATTTCTCTATCTGACTTATTTAAATTGTTTCCTAAATTAGAAAGTATTTTCTTTAACTCCCTAGATGCTTCTTTGACAGAGTTGTTGGAAATAACCCAAAAGAGAGTTAGGTTAACTTTAAAAGGAAGATTGCTTGCTAATGAAGTTATTAATTACCTAAGTTCTTTTGAGAGCGTGTGATTCAAGTTTGAGGCTAAGAGGAATCAAGTTTAAAACAAAACAGTAAGACAATGAATTTTTTCATATGTTTATATTCGCAATTATATAAATCAATATTTTAATACTAGTGTGAAGTAGAATTGGTTTATTGCATTAGATAGGGCAAGGTGAATGATAGCTACATTTGTTATCTTTTTACGTGAAGGAATTGAAGCTGCAATGATAGTAGCAGTTTTGATGGCATATCTTCGCCAAATTGGGCATCGCGAGTACTTTAGATACCTTTTCTTAGGGGTTTTAGCGGCTTTTGTGTTGATGATTATAGGTGGAGTAACTGCTTTTATAACAATACGGGATTATTCGGGTTCTAGAACTCAAATGATTTTTGAAACCTCTACTTATCTTGTGGCAGCTTTTATTTTGACGTATATGACTTTTTGGATGCGTTCACATAGCCGAAGTATATCTACCGAGTTGAAAAAACGTGCTCAGTTTGCTTTAGGAGAACAAGTCGATTCTGACGAAAAATTAAGTCAAAAAGCCAAGTGGAGTTTAGGACTTTTGGCTTTTCAGTCAGTGGGTCGAGAAGGCTTGGAGACAATGGTCTTCACCCTAGCTATTTTTTTCGCATCAAAAGGGCCAGCTCCTATAAGAAGCGGAATTATTGGGGGTATAGGAGGATTATTGGTTGCGCTAATAATTGCTAATTTTGTTTATCGTTTAGGACAAAAGTTGAATTTTAAGCTATTTTTCCAAGTTATGGGTGCTTTGTTGATGGTATTTGCTGCTGGACTTTTAGTTGATAGCGTACAAAATTTACAGCAGTTACATTGGTTACCCATACTGACGCACCCTTTGTGGAACACAAATTCTTTTTTGCCACAGTCGTCTACTTTGGGTGGAATTATCCATAGCTTTTTTGGTTATTCTAGCCAGCCAACACTATTGCAAGTTTTGACATATGTAATTTATTTGAGCATTACTCTTGGTATATTTTTAGGTGTAGGTAGAAACCGTTTAATTATTCGCAAAAATGAAAAGACTCAACTTGAAATTTAGTTGGTGTTTTTAAGCGGTTGTTGGTTTTTTAGCCAAGATATTATATGTAGCACCTTGGGCTCCCAAAGTGCTTTGTACCAAAGTTATTTCTGACACTTGCCAACAAAGAGATATTTTTTGCCCTGTTAGATTAACCAGTTCTTTTTTAGGAATCCGACAACGCGCTAAGGTTAAATGAGCTAGTGGATCTTGGGGACTGAGAGTTATTTCTTTAGTGGCATCATAAACACAGTCAAATAAAGGTTTTACTCCTTGAACTGGGATATATAAAATTCTATTTTTGATTAGCTTGGTTTCAGGGCCTAGGCAAGCTTGGGTTTTAGTTGTTGGAATCGATATAGAATCAAAGTGCTCAAGTGCAATCTCTAAATCTATTTCTCCTAAAAAAGTCAGAGTTATATGCCAATTTTTAGAAGGAACCCAACGAATACCAGGTTGTTCAGGCCGATTTAGCAAAGAGATAGTTTCTAAGGCTTTTTCTGAAGGCCAAAGTGCTATAAAAAGTCGCAAGTCAGTAAAGACCTTTGGAACTTATCCTAGGATTTTTTTTATTAAATTCTATCAAAACAGGAAGATAGGATTTAATGGAAGGAATTTGGATATTGAACTGCTTTAAATCGTGTTGAGTTTGGGTTGTATCATATTTAGTCGGAAGAATTAAGTATTGAACTACTGGGGCTGGTATCTTTACAAATCTTTGAATTTTGGGGTTTTGGAGGGATTTTTCTAATATATTTTTTGAAACAGGGACCTTTATGGGGAAACGATGAGTCACTTTTCCTAGTTCTTCAATAAGTTCTGCTACAGATAAAGGATTGGGATCGGCTAATTGATAAGTTTTTCCTATAGATGAGTCATTGCTTGATAAAGCAGCTACTGACTGGGTTACGAAGTCGCGAGGAACTATATTGACATAGCTATTTTGATAGTTGTTAAGGACTGGCATAAATGCGATAAAGGGTATACGTAGGAACCAATTTATAAAGAAGTAAATGCCATCATATTTTTGAGTTTTTCCGCTATCGCTATCTCCAACTACTATAGAAGGGCGATAGATTGTAATGGGAAGTCCTTCTTTTTGGTATTTTCTAACTTCTATTTCAGCTAGATATTTAGTTTTTTCATAATAATTATTGAAATATTGCCCAAGTTCTAGATCTTGTTCGTGAAAAATTCCATTATAGGATCCACTTACATAACAAGTGCTCATGTAGTCAATGCGATTGAGATCTTTTAGTTCTTTACATAGATCTAAAACGTTGAGAGTTCCTTCTACATTGACTTTTAGTGCGGTCTTTTCATCTATTGATAGATCATATATAGCAGCTAGATGTAATACTCGAGTAGAAGTTTTGACCTTTTGTAAGTCTTCATCTCCCAAACCAAGATTATGTTTGGTTATATCTCCTACCACTATGTGGATTCTTCCAGAAAAATCTGGTTGACGTTTGACCAGTTCATCTACTTTTGCCAAAGCCATCTTCAAATAGATTCCTTGAACCAAACATATTACCTCTATGTTGATATTTTGAAGAAGAATTCTTTCTATGAGCTCATCTGCTATAAATCCTGGGAAACCAGTTACAAAAGCAATACTTTTTGTCATTATAATGATCCTAGTAAATTTGTTTATCTAAATTTTATATAACCGATATTTGTGAAGGAAAGATTTTACAAATATCATTTATAAGTTCGTCATGGAGATGACCTAGCAAAGACATTAGTTGAAACTAGAGTTAAAATATCTCCGGCTATTGTTAGTTTTATTCCATAAATAGCTCAATAAAACCAATAAAGAAGACAATGTTTATTATTTGTATCAAGCCTAAGGTAAAATCCGCTAATGAGTTCTTTCTTGTCATCTGATCAGCAATCTAAGTTTTCTTCCCTTGATCCTTCAACAAAAGAAGTTCTTGGAGATTTTTATATTGACAAAACCCCAGAGGTGTCCCAAGTTGTCAAAGATGCAAAAGTTGCATCTTTGTGGTGGCAAGAAATTGATTTTTATAAAAGAAAAAAATATCTAAATTCATGGGCAAAGTTACTTTCAAGTCGCTCTAAAGAATTGGCCCAGTTGATCAGTAAAGAAAACGGAAAGCTTTTTGACGATGCTCTATTAGAAGTTATTTTATCTATAGAACATCTTAGTTGGGCCGCTAAGCATGCAGAACAGATTTTATCTCATACAAAGGTTTCTTCTGGATGGTTGATGTTTGGAAGTAAATCTTTTATTCATTATGATCCACTAGGGACAATAGGGGTAATAGGTCCGTGGAATTATCCATTTTTTACACCCATGGGATCTATTTCTTATGCGTTGGCAGCAGGAAACACAGTTGTATTTAAGCCAAGTGAATATGTTCCTATGGTAGCTCAGTGGATGAAAAATTCTTTTGATGAAATAGTACCTAATCCTCACATTTTGCAAGTGATTAACGGATTTGGACCAACAGGAGAAGCCCTTTGTAGATCAGGAGTAGATAAGATATCTTTTACTGGCTCAGAGGCTACTTCTAAAAAGGTGATGAAGGTTTGTGCTGAGAATCTTATTCCTGTTTTGATCGAATCAGGAGGAAAAGATGCTCTATTGGTAGCCCATGATGCCGATGTTGATAAAGCTGCAGATGCTACTGCGTGGGGAGCTTATTCTAATGGAGGCCAAACCTGCATTGGGATAGAGGTAGCTTATGTGGTAGAAGAAGTTTATGATTCTTTTGTAGATAAACTTTCAACAATAGTTAAAAATTTACATTCGGGCACGCAAGTCTCTTCTAGCTATGGACCTATGACTATAGATAGACAATGTGAAATAGTACGTAGTCAAGTTCAAGATGCCATCGAAAAAAATGCCACCATAATATGTGGAACGGTAACTTATAAGGATAACTATATAGATCCTATTTTGTTGACAAATGTCTCTTCTGAAGCCCAAATTCTACAGGAAGAGACATTAGGTCCTGTATTAGTAGTAAAACAAGTAAAAGGTATAGATGAGGCAATAGAGCTTGTAAATAACAGCCCTTATGCTCTTAGTGCTGCTATTTTTTCTAAACGTCATGGTTTAGAAATTGCCCACCAAATAAAAGTTGGAATGGTTTCTGTAAATTCTATCCTTACTTTTGCAGCAGTTCCTTCTTTGCCTTTTGGAGGTAGAAAAAGTTCAGGATTTGGAAGAATACATGGTGAACAAGGCTTAAAAGAATTTTCTTATGCTAAATCAATTATAGATAAACGTTTTTCCATGCCTATTCCTCTTACCTCTTTTCGTCGTCCTAAAAAAGCTATGTCTTGGATTGCAAACTTATCGAGAATTATTCACAGATAAGGAAAACAAACAAATAATGTCGGTTGTGCCTTTGTTCTGGATGCCTTGTTAGTTAGAACCCCAAAGTTGAAGCATTCATTGTTCCGACAACAAAACAATGTCTTTAGGGACATATAAGGAAGGAGCCGAGACAATGTCAGCAATTTTGAAGCTGATTCGAGAAGGCGTTGGTATGGAGCTTAGTCGTGGCAGCTTCGAGATTGATCTCGATGGCATAGCTGTGGGATCTATGGATTTCCATGAGACAAAAGAAATCCTGATCAACCCGGTCATCATGTCTTGCAATTGCGAGCAAGTCGATATCGGAGTCTGCCACGCTCTTTCGAAGCACCTGAAGGAAGTGTTATTTTCTTCTTGTCATGGACAATGATGCGACCTTGGGTTGGTTATATATTAAAGCCAGATTTTGCTATTTCTCTTATTCGTATGAATAATCAATTGTCTTTGCAACCTCTATATAGATCGAAAAGAGTTAAACCTAATTCGGCGACTACTATAGTATTTGTCGGAGTCATGATCGCTGTTATAGTCGGTGTAGACATTATGTTCTTTAGGGGCAAGATTTGGGAGCGACTCGTAATCAACATTGGCATCGTTTTATTGTTCGGAGCCATCTATTTTAGATTATTTTCTACGAGATGGAAAGCTGATAGTTGATTTATTAGTCCAGTTCTTGTTTCTCCTAGTGTAATTTCCTAAGCTAAGTCGATATTTGTTTTTGCAACATAAATAATTTTATATAAATCATATTATTTATTGTTGTAGTACCTATTTATATACAACTCAAAGCTATCTATGGAAGTTCATGTTGAAAATAACTTCTAATATTCGAATCTAAACGTTTAAACAAGCGTTTAATGTATATATATACACCTTAGTTTGTTGACTCAAGTTCTTTTTTAGGAAACCATCTCTTTAGTGATACAAAGATGGGGGAATGAGTGTCAAAAGTAGGTTTAAGTTCTAAGTTGGGGTTAGGAAAATATTTTAGAGGCAAAGATTCAAACAAAAGATTTATCTCTTTGTCTTTATGTTTAGCTATTGGAGTATCAGCTTGTGGAACAACAGCAACTGCCAGTACGACTAAAGCTAATATTGGTCCTTCTAGTTGGACAGTAGATGCTTCTAATCCACAGCATAATGCTGATTTTCCAAATGCAAAATTAGGCGCTTTAAAGTGGTCTTTTAAAGAACCTCTAGCTACTGCTTTAAATCAACCACCAATGGGGTCTGGATTAGTAGGTAGACTTAGAGCTTCGGTTCGCATAACCCAAACAGTAGGTAATGCTTTGGGGGTAACAGTTGTAAATTCTATTTTGTATGCTGAAACTGATTCGGGGAGTCTATTTGCTCTCAATATCAAAACAGGAAAACAGCTTTGGTCCTATAGGACAACTAATTCCCTTATGGGTAACCCTATTGTCGCAAACGGGATGGTCTTTGTAGGAAGTGGAAATTCTAATTGGTCCTATAGAGAATTGGTCCAATATAAAGCACATCAACCCATCCAAAGAGGAACAGGTCAAAATCAATTAGTTGCTTTGAATGCCACCACGGGAAAAGTAATCTGGACTCACCCAACTAAATTTGAAGATATGCCCACTCCTTCTTATTTAGGGGGAACATTGTATGAAGCCACTGGTGGGGGTAATATTATTGCTTTGAATGCAGCTACTGGAGCTACACGTTTTGAAACTCACATAGGTGGATTTGACAGCATGTCTTCTCCAATAGCGTGGAAGGCTCCTTCTGGAACTAGTTATGTATACGCCTCTTTTAGCGGGCCTAATCAAGTTGTAGCAGTAAATGCCACAACAGGAACAATTGCTTGGAAGACAGGTTTTGCGGGAACGTTCAATACCTCTTTGGGTGATCAAGTTTTAGCTTTGGATCCAAAGACTGGCTCTTTGGTGGTAAATGCTCTCACCAACAAAGCCGGCTCTGGTTCTTCTACAACTGCTAATGCCCAAATAGAGCTTTTAAATGCAACTACTGGGGCAACCAAATGGCAAACTTCTTTGGGAAGAGGGCCACTTCCTGCTGCTTTCAAAGCAGGTGTTCCTATGATTCATGGTGGAGTTATTTATATGAATAGCCCAGCAGGAGATGTTATGCATGCAGTAAGTGAAAGCACTGGGAAAATCCTTTGGAAGCTCCAAACTCATTTTCCTGGACGCTCAGCTCCTACTTTCAATAATGGGACATTATATTTTGCTGATGGTCCAGTGGTATATGCAGTAGATCCTGCTACTGGAAAGATTTTGCGTCAAACCAAACTAGGTGGTCTTTTTGGGATCGTAAATCCAGTGATAGTGGGAAAGACTATGTTTTTGGATAATTCATTTAGCTGGATTCAAGCAGTGCCTCTTTCAAAAGTAGCTCCTTAGATCTCGTTAGGGAATATTTTCTAGATCTAAATAAGATAGAGCCAAAGTAGAAGACGAACAGTTTTAAGGATTTGTAGCAGCCTACTTGTAGTAGACCCACGGTGTGTTTAGATAAAACTACCGTGGGTTGCACAAGATAGGAGGCTATGGGTCGGGCTGGATTGTTTTATTCTCATTTTCGTAGTGATAAATTCCACATGGCAGCCAAAGCTTCCCATCAAATCACGGCTGATAGCTTTGCCCTAAGCCACTCGCTGAAGTGATAACTGCTCCAGCGACCTTATCGACAAGTTTCGTGTCCAGGCGCGCAATATTGATACGGATAGCTGGTTCAGCTGCTATCCGGTAGCGTTGGCCAGCGCTGGCAGCAAAACCAGCCTCATCCAATGAGGCGAGAGCCGCATGTTCATCAGTCACTGGGACCCAAATATTTAATCCCGATAGACCGTAGGAAGTGAGACCGAATTTAGATAAAGCTTTTTTCAGTGCGTCTCGCCTCAATGCATAGACTTCTCGTGCGTGGGTCAGAACTTCATCAGTTGCAGGATCTTCCCACAACTGGGCCACTATGGTTTGGATCAAGAATGGAACCCAGCCAGCACCCAAAGAGCGGCGGTGTTCAATTCGGCTCACACTTACTTCGTCACCAGTAAGTACTGCCAGGCGCAAGTCAGGACCCAGGCTTTTTGATACAGAACGAATATGCACCCAGTGTTCATTGCCTGCTGCGCATAAGGTACGAAGCGCGGCACCAGCGATTTCGCTAGCGTGGTCGTCTTCTACAAGAAGCACTCTGGGGTGAAGTTGAAGTAGATCCCTCAGCGCAGATGCTCGATTGGCGCTGAAAGCGCAACCCATTGGATTTTGGGCTCGGGGGGTAACGATGATGGCCTGTAAACTACCGCTGAGTTTTTTGCTTAGATCTTCTGGAAGTATTCCAAATTGATCTGTATGCAGACCTACTGCTTGCAAACCTAATGCTGCAAGTAAGGTAAAAAGGGGAGGATAACCTGGATCTTCGACTCCAACTCGGTCCCCGGGGCGCAGGTGAGCCTGCAGAGCTCTTTCCACTCCATCTAGCGCTCCGGCCACGATAGTCAACGAGCCAACCGGTATCTCATCGCTATTAAGGCGGACACGTGCTATTGCCGCAAGGGAATCAAGTACAGGCTCGTCTGGATACAGGCGAGAGGGCCCCTCGAATCGGTGTAGTATGGGCGTCAAATCTGGCAGCAAAGTCGGATCGGGAGACCCCGAGGCAAGGTCTATTAGGCCTGGCCGAAGGCGAGGTGGATTCCGTGAGGGCGGTACCGAAGAGGTGGATATGAAAGTCCCATTACGCCCGTTAGTACGAATCTGTCCTCGTTGACGAAGCGTTTTAAAAGCCGAGGCGACCGTTCCAGGAGATAGACCTAACTGTTTCGCAAGCTGGCGCACGGTGGGCATCGGTTCTTCTGCATGCAATGAACCCTCTCGTATCGCCTTTTCAATATTTTGCACAAGTTCAGTTGCGTTGCGCCCTGAAATGTGGTCGTTATTCATAGCACTCCCATTCTCTGGTTGTGTATAATTGTACTATATCACTTTATACTTTGTATCAATACAATTTTTTATTATTCGTATTTTTTTAGAACGGGGTCAAGGTCCAATATGCAGTCGAGCCGCACCACAGTCAAACGAAGGGCCCAAAGAGCACACTACGATGAAAGCACTATCCATGCGATCTTGGACGAAACATTTGTGTGCACCGTTTCCTATGTGAGCCAAGGTGAAGCGCGTTGTATTCCCACTTCTTATGCTCGTTTGGACGACTGCTTGATTCTTCACGGATCTCCAAAGGCAGGTTGGCTAGCCGAGCTAGGTAAGAATCAAGAAATATGTATTACTATCGTGGTAGTGGACGGTATTGTGCTGGACTCCACTATGTTGCACCATTCGCTGAACTACCGTTCAGTTGTGTTATTTGGCGTCCCTGAAGTCATTTGTGAACCCCATAGTCGCCTACAGGCGTTAAAGGCGGTGATAGAGCACATAGTGCCAGGGAGAAGTGCAGATTTACCCTTGCCTTCACCTAGTGATCTTCGCCAAACCAAACTCATTAGCTTACCAATTTCAGAAGCTTCGGCAAAAATACGTTCTGAAGGACCAACTGGCCAAGCCTCAGACTCAGTTTGGTGTGGTGAGATACCGACCACTACAAAATATGGGCCAGCAGTTGCTAAAGATATACCGGGGGAAAGCTTCGCAACTCCACCCTATGTGGTGGATTATCGCCGCCCTGGCCGCAACAATACATGAGACGCCCCACTAGGCGTCTAACACAACTTTATGTTGGATTGGTTCTCTATGGAACCAGTGATTCAATGCTGGTGCTTTCACGGCTTGGTTTAGATCCTTGGGATGTTTTTCACCAGGGTTTGTCGCGTCGCACGGGTATCGCCATTGGCACGTGGACTATCATCGTTGGTATAATAGTTTTGCTGCTATGGATACCTTTACGACAACGTCCTGGAGTGGGGACCCTTAGTAACGTCGTGGTCATAGGACTAGTGATCAATTTTCTGCTCGCACATTTTTCTGCGCCACATGCTCCTTGGGAGCAATGGCTGCTCATGTTTTTTGGAGTCGCCTTAAATGGATTGGCAACTGCGTTATACATAGGTGCCTGCTTGGGTCCTGGACCCCGCGACGGTCTGATGACTGGTCTAGCGCGCATCTCCATAGGTGGCAAAACGCGCCCCATAGGTCTTATACGCGCATGTATCGAACTATGTGTTCTTATCACTGGCTGGCTACTGGGGGGTACGGTGGGAGTGGGAACGGTGGTTTATGCAGCAGGGATAGGACCTCTAGTGCACTGGCTGCTTCCTATTTTAAAAGTACCAGAGCTAAGCAATCGTGGCTAAATATCCGATGCATGCTTTTGACACTTCGACTGGTCGGCGGTCATCCAGTCTTTCAGCTTGTCGCTATTTAAGCCAAGGTTGTTAGTTCTGCTAGGGAGGAGATCATCATCCTTTTAACATCGATCCGATCTAGCGCTTCTGTCTCAGTTCGGTGGAATGATTATTTTCACGACTTTAGTTATGGGAGTAGTCAATAAAAATCAGCCGTAATTGGAGGAGTTGTCTCTTGGCCTTCAAATTGGATTCGATAAAGGTCCTTATAAAGCCCCCCCGCCGATAGTAGCTCCTCGTGGTTTCCTCGCTGGACTATACGACCTTGGTCTATCACCAAGATTACGTCAGCTTCGCGAACCGTGGAAAGTCTGTGGGCAATTACAAACGCAGTTCGGCCAGACAAAGCTGTTGTCAAAGCTTGTTGGACTGCTTGTTCTGACTCTGAATCCAAGTGCGCTGTTGCCTCATCAAGCACAACAACTTGAGGTGCTTTCAACAGCAAGCGGGCAAGTGCTAAGCGCTGTTTCTCGCCTCCTGAGAGCCGATAACCGCGATCTCCGACTACAGTGTCAAGACCCTGGGGCAGTGACAGCACCATGCTTTCCAGCTGAGCAGCTCTCAGTACATCCATGAGTTCGTCTGTGGTGGCGTCGGGTTTGGCATAAGAAAGATTCGATCTGATGCTCTCATGGAATAGATGCGAATCTTGGGTGACCATTCCCACTGTATCGCTGAGGGACCTCAAGGTGGCGTCACGAACGTCAACCCCATTTATACGCACAGCACCTGTGCTCACATCATAAATCCGAGCGACCAAGTAGCTAAGGGTGGTTTTGCCCGCTCCAGATGGGCCAACAAGCGCTATTAGCTGACCAGGCTGAGCGCTAAAGCTGATAGAGTGCAGTACTTGTTCCGAAGCAGTGTTTTCTAGCTGTACTACCGATTCGAGGGATGCCAGTGATACTTCTTGAGCCGTTGGGTAGCTGAAGTTAACGTTATCAAATTCAACAGTTGTAGGTCCTGTGGGTATTGAAATAGCATAAGGCTTTTCCTCCAAAAGCGGTTTAAGATCTAAAATCTCGAAAACTCTATCGAATGAGACCAGGGCGGTCATTACATCCACTTGAACATTCGATAGAGCAGTCAACGGGCCATATAACCTGTTGAGATAGGCGGTGAGTGCCACGACAGTGCCAACACTTAACGCACCTTTAGCCGCCAAAGTGCCACCCCACCCATAGACCAGCGCTGTGGCCAATGCCGCTGTTAGAGTTAGAGCAGCAAAGAATAGTCGTGCATAAAGAGCTTGTTTGACCCCAATATCGCGTACTCGAGAAGCCTTATCCCTAAATGATGAAAGTTCGCTGGCGGGATGCCCGAACAGTTTGACAAGAAGTGCACCTGAGGCGTTGAAGCGCTCTGTCATTGTGGTATTCATTTGCGCATTGAGCCCATAAGACTCCCTTGTTAGATGAGCTAGACGTCCCCCTACCCGTCGGGCCGGCACGACGAATACCGGAAGAATAACAAGAGCTGCCAAAGTTATTTGCCAAGACAGGACCATCATTGCTGTAATTACTAAAACTACACCTACCAGGTTGGAGACAACCGAAGAGAGCGTGTCTGTAAATGCCCGCTGAGCTCCTAAAACGTCGTTGTTTAGGCGAGTTAGTAAAGCTCCAGTCTGTGTGCGGGTAAAAAATGCCAAGGGCATTCTCTGAACGTGTCCGTAGACTTCTGAGCGCAAGTCAAAGATTAGTCCTTCACCAATTTTTGCCGACATCCAACGAAGTACAACAGAAAGCACCGCCGTCGCTACTGCCAAAGCGCCAACAAGTACAGCCATTTCTATAACGATACTTTCATGATGTCGTAAAATGCCCTGGTTGATTATCTGGCGATATAGTAGTGGATTCGCTGCCCCAATTACTGCATCCAATACAATAAGGGTTAGGAATACTATCAAGATTTTGCGGTAGGGCAATGCGAAACGCATCATGCGCCGTGCCGTGCCGGGGGTAACACTTTGCTTGAGTACCAAAGGATCCCGTCTTAGCATGGCTATTCCAGGACCAAACCCGGCATCACCACCCCCCGGTCTCATCAGCTTGGTATTCTTGTCAAATAATTACTGTTAGTCATCGTTTCGGTCCTATCGCTTCATTAGGCGCAATGAAACATTGACACCGCTCCTAAGACTCCCCAATTAATTTATTTTATATCATTCTTTAGTATTGCAACTGCCTTTTGAGAAGTTGCGACTGTTCTTTGTATCTTCTCAACCACTCATTTTCCTTGAATATTTGCGACCCTGCAACTAACAAGATGGCGTGAGATCGTGCTTATTGAAACTGATATCAAAAGTCTAAAGGTTGACTAACTAGACTAGACTAATCTATAATAGAACTATGAAAGAGCGAGTAGTGAATGTCTATGAGGCTAAAACTCATTTATCTCAATTGTTACAAGAAGTTGACTCAGGCAAAGAAATTATAATTGCTCGGGCCGGAAGGCCAGCAGCAAGGTTGATACCTTTTGTTGAAACCCAAATCCTGCGCAAACCTGGAGCTTGGAAAAACCAAGTAACAATAGCTCCTGACTTTGACGACCTACCTGAAGACCTTGCATCTGGGTTTGAAGGAAAATAAACTGTGTTCTTACTGGATACTCATGTTTTATTATGGTGGCTAGCAAATATAGAATTAGCCCCAGAGATAAAAGAATTGATAGCCAATCCTCGAACTACAGTGATGGTTTCTTCAGCTACTACATGGGAAATAGCAATTAAAAAAAATATTGGTAAATTGGAATCACCAGATGATCTAGAAGATCAAATAAATATTAATAATTTCCTAGCTCTACCTATACAGATAAATCATTCTATGTATGCTGGACAACTTATTTCACATCATGGTGACCCTTTTGATCGGATGCTAATTGCTCAAGCTAAAATAGAAGGACTTACTTTGATTACGCGAGATTCTCGTTTTGAATCTTATGATGTTAGCCTCTTGATGACTTGAATGAAATTTTAACGCTGGCGTAGCGGTTTTGATTGGTGACGGCCTGTCTGGGTTGAGTTTATGCTTGATGCCCAATCCTTTGCGTGCCTTTATGGCGTCTCAGTGCTCCAATTTGTTACATGTAATATCTTTTTATATCTTTAGAGGTGCGCCCCCTGGGATTCGAACCCAGAACCTGCGGATTAAGAGTCCGTTGCTCTGCCGTTGAGCTAGAGGCGCCATAGACAACCTATAAATATACTACTTTTTATTGTATTTATTTTAATACAATTTGGGGTGACCGAGGGGACTTGAACCCCCGACCTCCAGGGCCACAACCTGGCGCTCTAACCAACTGAGCTACGGCCACCATGTCAGAGTTCATCAAAGTGTAAGACACAAGGCAAACTGGAAACAATAACAATATAGTCAAGAATATAACAGAAAGAAGGCCTAAGCTTGATTAGTGAGCAAGATGTTATAAAACAAGTACCAAAGAAACTCTTTATTGATGGACAATGGACAACTTCTACCTCAAATACTACCTTTGAAGTTCAAGATCCAGCAACTGGAAAAAGTTTATGTGAAGTAGCTGACGGCAATGATCAAGATGCTCTTTTGGCTTTAGATGCTTGTGAGAGAGCTCAAAAAAGCTGGTCTAAGTATCCTCCTAGGCAACGAGGGGAAATATTGAGACATGGTTATGAACAAATTATTGAAAGATCAGATTATTTAGCAACTTTGATGACTTTAGAAATGGGAAAACCTTTTCAAGAGTCTAAAGCAGAAATTGTTTATGCAGCCGAATTTTTTAGATGGTTCTCTGAAGAAGCTGTACGCATAGATGGAAGATTTGCCGTAGCTCCTAATGGAAATGGACGACTTTTGACCATGCGACAGCCCGTGGGACCTTCTTTGTTGATAACTCCGTGGAACTTTCCTTTAGCAATGGCGACAAGAAAAATGGGACCAGCTATAGCAGCAGGTTGCACAATGGTTGTCAAACCAGCTAGTTTGACCCCCCTTTGTACTTTGGCAGTAACTCAAATTTTACAAGAAGTTGGATTGCCAGAAGGGGTTCTAAATGTCATAACTACCTCATCGTCGAGTAAAACAACCAAAGTTTTGTTTGATGATCCAAGGCTTAGGAAAATGTCTTTTACCGGCTCCACTGAAGTGGGTCGTACTTTGATGTCTGCTGCTTCCAAAAATGTTTTAAAAATATCCATGGAACTAGGAGGAAATGCTCCATTTTTGGTATTTGAAGACGCTGATTTAGATGCAGCAGTTGAAGGTGCTGTGATTGCAAAAATGAGAAACATAGGACAAGCTTGTACCGCTGCTAATCGTTTTCATGTTGCTAGTTCTATAGCGAAAGAATTTTCTGAAAAACTTGCTCAACGTCTCGAAACAATGAAGGTTGGAGGTGGGCTAGAAGATGGAGTTGAGGTAGGACCACTTATCAATCAAGATGCTATTGATAAAACAAAGTCATTAGTAGAGGATGCAATTGGTAAAGGTGGTCAAGTTTTGACTGGGGCAAAACAATTAGATAGAGGTGGTTATTTTTATCAACCCACAGTTATTTCTAATGTGGCTCGAGACGCAAAAGTACTCCAAGAAGAGATCTTTGCACCTGTTGCACCAATAGTTAGTTTTGATTCTGAACAACAAGCTATAGAAATGGCAAATGATACACCTTTTGGCTTGGTGGCTTATGTTTTTACTAAGGACCTGGAAAGATCTTTTAGAGTAGCAGAAGAGCTACAAGTTGGCATGTTGGGTCTAAATCAAGGAATGGTTTCTAATCCAGCTGCTCCCTTTGGAGGTGTAAAGCTTTCTGGAATTGGAAGAGAAGGTGGGTATGAGGGTATCGATGAATATCTAGAAACTAAATATATTGCAATGAAAATCTAGAGATTATAGTAATGAGGTCAAAGTATTCAATAGTATCTATTCTTTGCTTCAAAGAATAGATACTATTGAAAGTAAAGACTTTTTAATATCTTATGATGTCGTCTATAATTGTTTAAGTAGAAATTTTTATATACCCCTAGGAGCAAGTTCTTCTTTGCCAAAAGATAGTAATAATAAAGTAATAGCTGTAGAACCCTCAGAATTGGTAGGTATAGCTAAACGTTGGCAAGACGGAGAAGTTGTAGACGTTATTGTAGAAACTCCCGACACAAAGACTTTGCGTATAAAGCTTCCAGCCACTGAGGGTTTTATTCCAGGACAATATTATAATGTGAGGATTCCTGTAGAAGGTAGGCCGCGGCCTATTCAAAGAGCCTATTCGGTAGGTTCTTCTCCTCACCCTGAAGCTGGAATAATAGACATAGGGATCAAAGAAATGGAAGGTGGATTAGTCTCGCCGATTTTGGTGAGAAAAATTTCTCCAGGAGACCATTTACAAATAAGAGGTCCAGTGGGCAAGTTTATTTGGGATGAGACTTTTGGCGGACCTGTTGTATTAGTAGCTGCAGGTAGTGGAGTTGTCCCTTTGATGTCAATGATTAGATATGCAGTTTCAAAAAATTTACAAATCCCAATGAGGTTACTCTTTTCTAGTACCGATGCTTCTCATGTAATTTATGGATCAGAATTAGATGACTTAGAACAAAAGAACCCATGGTTGAAAATCATTCACACCTTTACCAGGGATCCTTTTGATTCAAGAGCCCAATTTCATAGGCGTATAGATTTGGCAATGGTTAGGGAGGTAACCCAAGGTCTTGAAAACCCATTAGCCTATATTTGTGGTCCTCCTGAAATGGTGGAAAATGTTGAGCAGTATTTAATGGAGATAGGGCTAGAAGATTCGCAAATATTTAGTGAGAAATATGATTGAAAATACGAAATATATTTTTTCAGATTTATATTTTTAGGTACTGATATAGTCATAACAATGCTAAGTTATTCTAAGGCTGGTCGCACTTTTGCTCATTTGGGTTACAAATGTTTTGTTTAGCCTTTCGCTTCGCCCCCGTAGCTCAGACGGACAGAGCAGCTGCCTTCTAAGCAGACGGTCGCAGGTTCAAATCCTGCCGGGGGCACTTTTAAATATTTTTTTCTAAATAATAACTTAGTAATTATCAAAATAAATTTCGTTATTAATTAGATTAACTTTATTACTCTACATTCTAAGATACCTATCTTGGTCCGATAGATATTTTCGCAACTGCTTCTCTTAGTTCATTTAGCTCAGACAAGATAGCTTCAGCATCTTTATAAGTAGAAACTGCTCGCTGATCTGATGCTTTAGAAGCTACATTTTGTCCAACCATAATGATAGAGAGCAGGACGAGTTGTAGAAAGGTCTGTGCTATCCATTGAATAGTTGTAGCAATACCTCCTGCTATGGCTTCAGGTAAAGAAATGAAAGCTATTATCGCAAAGATATAAGCGCACCACATGATAGCTACACCAGAAGTGATCTTGACTGCTAAATAAGAGTTAAACCTATTTATTTTAGAGTCAGTTTTAAATTGATCTGTAGTTTTTGGTGGATGAGATTGCCTAAGTTCTAATAATCTAGGGTGGGGCACTGTTTCTACTTCCTTTGTTAAATTTTGAAATAGGCTATCTTATATTTCTATCTACAGATCAGAAAAGTTAAAAGTACCTTGTTGTTTTGGTTGAATTTTTTAAAAGTCTTCCAATTCGGCACAAATGGTAATTCCTAAACTATAAGCAGGCATACCAGAAGTAATCAAAGCTGTTTCGGCTACTCCTAATAAATCTTTTACAGTTCCGCCTGCTTTTAGAACTCCTTTAGCATGTAAACGAGCTGGTTCGGCATGACCAAGTGATAAAAGTTGACCATAATGAACTAACTGTTGGACTCTTGGTTCTAAAGAGTTATTGCGAAGAAGCTCTTTGCGTAAGTTTTCAATAGCTATAATTGCTAGCTGTCGGTCGTGGTTTTGAGCTAGTTGTAATCTGGTTTCAATTCCTAAAGGAACAGAGCCAAATGTATTAATATAAGAATTTCTTATTTGGTCTATTTCATTATTTATTTCCACAATTTTTTCCTTATTATTAGAGAATTATTAGAGAGAATTGGTATTTTTTAAAATAAAAAAATAAATTTTGATTGAATTTTTATATTTTTGACAAAAATATAAAAGTAATGATTATTTAGAAGTGTCTTTTAATTCTATTGTGCAAAAAGCGCATCGAAGAGCTAACTTTGGTATTGAACTCAAACACTGGGGACAACTCTTTTTTTCTAGGCTGGGATCTGTTCCTCGATGTATTTTTTTGTTTAAAGAATTTATAGGACGTACAACGAAAAAAAATATTCCTGCTGCAATAATTATAAATGATATGACATCGTTTAAAAATGCTCCATAACGGAAAATGCTATTTCCTAGTTTGAAATATAGTTGTGAGAAATTAACTCTTCCCGGAATCGTGATAAGGGGAGTAAGTATGTTTTTTACAAATGACATGATTACTGTATTGAAAGCTGATCCAATCATAATTCCTACAGCCAGATCAACTACATTGCCTCTTAGAATAAAAGCTTTAAAGTCTTTTAAAATATCTTCTCCTTGATCTAATTTAACTAATAAATCTAAGTCATATTTTAGAAGCATATTTTATGAAGATTTAGTTTAAAAAACTCAAAATAACTTTTCTATGAGGATTATCTACATTTGTATCAACTACAACAATACTTTGCCAAGTTCCCAAAACTAAACTTCCATTTATCACTGGCACAGTCATAGAGGGACTTATCAAAGCAGGCAATATATGATCCCTACCATGGCCCATAGATCCATGTCTGTGGGTATAGGAACTAGTTTTGGGCAATAAGTTATCTATTAATACAATGAGGTCTTGTTCAGATCCAGAACCTGTTTCGATTATTGCCAATCCTGCTGTAGCGTGAGGAACAAAAACATTCAATAGGCCATTTTGTTTTGAATTAGAAAAATTTTGGCATTGTGAAGTAATATCTACTATTTTTTTGGTCGAAGTATCTACATTTAATTCAATAGTTTCCATTGTTTATCCAATTTCTAAAGTTAATTTCCCTCGAACATGACCCGATTCTAAAAGCTCATGAGCTGATCTTGCTTCTTCTAAGGTAAAAGTTTGACTTATTTCTACTTTTAAATCTTTTGTATCTATCATGTTTGCTAAAGTTTGCAATTGTTCGGAGTTAGGTCTTACAAAGACATAACTTCCTCCTAAGTTTTTTACTTTTGGATCTACAACAGATACTAAATTGGTTTTTGAACTAGAACTTAGTAATTCGACACTTCTTTCAAGACTTTGTCCACCAATAAGGTCAAAGACGGCATCTATACCTTGAGGGAACTTCTTTTTTAGTTCATCTGCAATATTTGTATCGTTGTAGTCAATACAGAAATTAGCACCTAGATTTTGTAGATATTGGTGATTTTGTTTGCTAGCTGTTCCAATAACTTCAGCCCCTAGTGCGTGTGCGATTTGTACGGCAAAAGATCCAACTCCGCCAGCTGCTGCATGAATAAGTATAGATTGTCCTTTTGATATATTTAATGTTTCTACTACAGCTTGATAAGCTGTTAGTCCAGCTAAAGGAACTCCAGCAGAATATATATGATCTATTGTTTGAGGCTTTTTAGCTACTGCTCTTATAGGAACTGATACTAATTCTGCATAGCAACCTTGTCCTATAAAATCTTTTCTAGCATATGCAAATACCTCATCCCCTTTTTTGAACTCTTTAACGGTTGCTCCCACTGCTTCTATGACTCCAGATACATCCCATCCTAAAATTATTGGGAAATAAGATGGAAAAGCTCGATCTAGGTATCCATAACGTATTTTATAATCAACAGGATTAACTCCTGCAGCTTTGATCCTTATCAATACTGAATCTGGCCCCAATTTTGGATCTTCTAATTCTGCAAGATGCAAAACTTCAGGTCCGCCGTATTGATCTATGGCTATTGCTTTCATTTGTCACCTCTTTTGTCAAAAGACTGATTTTAATACTTGGTTCTATAGTTACTCTCATCTTATTTTAAGTTTTGATCTTTATTGTTGTAGGTGCAATAAGGCTAAAGATGATATTTCAGTTCTACCCATAAGGCAAAAGAATTAGAAACTATAAAAAGTTATTTTATTTACCCAAGAGATAATTACAAGTTGGATTTTATATTTCTAGTTGTTATAACAGATAGGGACTACTTACCTTTTAGTCAATTGGTACATATGAAATAGTTATATAAACATAAGTTTATATAGGTAAGGACTAGGTGGAAAATTGAGAGTTTTAGTATTAGGTGGGGACGGTTATTTAGGATGGCCAACAGCTTTACATTTATCAAATAAGGGTCATCATGTTGGGGTAGTAGATAATTTTATTAGACGCCAATATGATTTCGAATTAGGTACCCAAAGTTTAGTGCCCATAGCTAATTTACAAAAAAGAGTAAGTAGATGGAAACAGTTGAGTGGAAATGAAATAGATATATTCATCGGGGACCTGCAAGAAGCAGAATTTGTATATTCACTTCTGAAGCAATTTCAGCCTCAAGCAATAGTACATTTTGGAGAACAGCGTTCTGCTCCTTATTCAATGATTGATAGAGCACATGCTGTTTATACCCAAGTAAATAATGTGGTAGGTACTTTAAATTTACTTTATGCAATAGCTGAGCTAGACCCTAATATACATTTGGTTAAACTAGGTTCTATGGGAGAATACGGTACTCCCAATATTGATATTGAAGAAGGATTTATAGAAATAAATCACCGAGGACGTCGAGATATTCTTCCCTATCCAAAACAACCTGGTTCTTTTTATCATCTTTCAAAAGTTCATGATAGTCATAATTTACATTTTGCTTGTAAAACATGGGGCTTGAGAGCTACAGATTTAAATCAAGGTATAGTTTATGGGCAAGAGACAAATGAAACTGTTATTCACCCAGATTTAGCTACTAGATATGATTATGATGCTGTTTTTGGAACAGTTCTAAATCGTTTTTTAGTCCAAGCAGTTGTAGGACACAATCTTACTGTTTACGGGCAAGGTTCTCAAACTAGGGGAATGTTAGATATTAGAGACACAGTCCAATGTGTAGAAATTGCTTTAAATAACCCAGCTAAACAAGGAGAATATAGGGTATTCAACCAATTTACAGAATCTTTTACTGTAAAAGAATTGGCAGAGTTAGTTGCATCTTTGTCTGTAGAAAACCCTAAGATAGAATTTTTGGAAGATCCAAGAGTTGAATTGGATAGTCATTACTATAGAGCAGCTCACACTAAACTTTTAGATTTGGGACTAGTTCCTCATCTTTTGTCTGATACTTTAATTGATTCATTATTTTCTTTAGTGCAACGTCACAAAGACCGAGTTGACCACAGCGTTATTTTACCCTCTATAAATTGGAGAAATACTTCTAGTCCTGTAGTATCAAGACAAAAGGCAGATTTTTAACTGTTTGTTTAACCATAATAGGAGGCTACCATTAAAGCACTTACTATTGAACCAGGTGTAGCTGGGTCTATTAAACTAGAAGAATTTTCAAATCCAGTTTTAGATTCAAATTTAGTTTTAGTTCAAACCCTAGCTATTGGCATATGTGGAACAGACATCGAAATAGTTAGTGGAAATTACGGTTGGCCTCCTAAAGGCCATAAACGATTAATTATTGGTCATGAATCTTTGGGCAAAGTTGTACAAGCTCCTTTGGGAACCGAATTCGAAAAAGACGATTTGGTAGTAGGTATAGTACGTCATCCCGACCCTGTGCCTTGTCCTGCTTGTGCAGTAGGGCAGTGGGATATGTGTAGGAATGGACTTTATACTGAAAGAGGAATCAAACAAAGAGACGGATTTGGCTCTGAATTTTATACTGTAGAGCCAACCCATTTGGTAAAAATAGACCCTTCTTTGGGAATTCTAGGGGTTTTATTAGAGCCTACAACAGTAGTGGCTAAAGCTTGGGAGCAGGTAGAAAAAATAGGCAATAGAGCTTATTGGGATCCTCACAAAGTCGTAGTAATTGGAGCAGGACCCATAGGATTGTTGGCGGCTTTGTTGGGTGTGCAAAAAGGTTTAGATGTCTATGTAGTAGACGTGGTCAACACTGGCTTGAAGCCTGATCTAGTCCAACAATTAGGAGCACATTATTATGTTGGACCTTTGAGTCCAGTACTCAAAGACGCAGATGTAGTGATTGAATGTAGCGGTGTTGGACATGTTGTTTTTGATGTTATAGAAAATGTTGGTTCGTATTCAGTAGTTTGTTTGACAGGAGTATCTGCTTCAGGAACGCATCTTGATTTAGATGTAGGAGCAATTTCTAGAGGTGTAGTCCTTGAAAATCAAACGGTGGTGGGATCTGTAAATGCTAATAGAACCCACTATGAGATGGCAGCAAAAGCTTTAGATAAAGCAGATAAGGATTGGCTCGGAAAAATTATCACTCGAAAAGTCCATATTGATAATTTTGAACAGGCTTTTGAGCATAATGTCGATGATGTAAAGGTTATAATCGAATTTTTGCACTAATATATTAGA
>JAJYPT010000004.1 GCA_021795135.1 Actinomycetes bacterium | reverse complement strand
AAGAAATGGATGCCGGACAAGTCTTGGAACTTATTGTAGATAATCCTTCTTCTCCTGAACTCATACCTACCATCATGAACGATATAGGTGCTTCTCACCTTGGGACAGTAAGAAGTGGTACTGATTGGAAGTTATATATACAGAAAAATTCTCAAAAGGAAGGAGCTTTAACTAGATGAGCACAA
The DNA here is from genome assembly GCA_021795135.1 of Actinomycetes bacterium. Lineage (GTDB taxonomy): Bacteria > Actinomycetota > Acidimicrobiia > Acidimicrobiales > JAJYPT01 > JAJYPT01. Next base: position 31,133 of record JAJYPT010000004.1, on the reverse strand, counting down.
CCCAAGTTTCACAATCTTCTGAACAAGATATTCAAATGATGGAGGAAAGCTATAAAGCTGCTAATCCTAAAAATATAAAATCAACAATAATTAAAACCATCGTTGTATTGATAGCAGTTTTTTCTCTGTTATCACCTATATATGTTGCAATATTTGGAAGTAGCTATCTCAATCAAAAACCCCCAGTATTTTGGGGAATGAATGTAGGAACTCATACTCCTACAGCTGCTTCTTCAACAAAATCGTCACCTGTCGCTAGTAGTTTTGGAGGTTGTTGATGCAAGTTGCTATTGATTCTAATTATGAACAAATAGTTAAAGAATCTTTTCAAAATGGTCCACTAGGAATTTTGATTTCTAAATCAGAAAATAAATCTTTGCTAGAAGATCTCTTAAAAGAAGCTTCTGCAGTAGGGATAGAAACTATGGTCTTTTTTATGGATGATGCTATCAATTTGTTAAAAGATTTTGATTGGATCAACTCTCTTCCTTCTGGTGATTATTCTGGTTGTGATTTAAGTGCTCAAAGAAGGGGTATCGAAGCTCCTGAAAAGATCAATATGGCAGGCCAATACCATAATGCAGTAATGATGCATGAATGTTCTCATATAGTGAGTATGTGATGGATAAAAAGGTCAAAAAAATAGCAGTACTGGTAAATCCTCAAAGAGATGCAGAAGGTTTGAGAATGGCAAGTGCCCTTCCTCTTTGCGATGACGAAGTAGAAGTAATTTTACTGGGTGAGTCTTTGAGTGATGATCCAGATATAGCTACTCATCTTGAAACTCTAGAATTTTCAGACGTTCCTGTATTTGCTTCTTTTTCTGATAATCGCATAACTACTACTTCTTGGGAAAACATTGCCAAGTTGATGGATAGTTATGATGAGATAGTTACTTTTTGAAAGGAAAATCATTTGAAAATAAACCATGTAGTAGTAGGCAATGTGGATGAATCAATAATGGAAAAAATAATTTCTTTGCGTTCAGATGACCCAAATCCTTCAGTGTTACGAGTATCTGGGCAACAAGGAGATGGGAAAAAGATACTTGAATTGATTGCTACAAGTGACAAAGTAGTTTATTGGAATTGAATGAATTAGACCTTAAAGGTTGATTCATCAAATGCAGGGGGAAAGTTGAAAAAAGGTCTTATAAAGACACGGAAGTTGTTGGCGGGATTTTTTAGTATCTCTATTATGGGTACAACTTTAGCTGCTTGTGGGGGCAGCAATGTCGGGGTTGCTACTTTACCAAAGGACTTAATTTATGTTTTTAATAAAAAAAGTCATACGATAAGTGTAGTAGATCCTACAAATAATCAAATTAAAGTTGTCAAAGCTGTAAATTTTCCAGCTTATGGAATGTATCCTTCGAACCAATATGGCTTGGGAAGCGGTTACTTATTAGTACCTTCTCCTACTAAAGTTACTATTTTGAAAGATAGTACCTTGCGCTCTGTTGCCAGCATTTCTCTCAATGCAGCAAAGGGACTATGGGTTGCTATGTTGCCAGGGGGAAAAACTGGTGTCATAGTTGCTAGAGCCACAGATCAAGTTCTTTGGGTAAATATGAATCCCAAAAGCGCTTTATTTGGAACAATTGAGAAAAAAGTTACAGTTCCAGGTAAAGTCGGTCTTTGTGATGTAAGCCTAAATACCACTGGTAAATATGCTTACATACCAGATCTTTATAGTAGTCAGTTGCAAGTAGTAAATACTGCTACTGGCGCCACGGTATATACGGGTCCAAGTCCTATCAAGAAGTCTTTTATGGGAACTGTTTCTTGGAATGGAAAAATCTGGGCAGTTGAAGGATCTTCTGGTAAGGGTTCGGTTGCTTATATGAGTCTTGCTAACCCAACCCATCCTACTTTGATCAAAGTACTTACCCAAAAAAATGGAATAGGTATAGGCCCTCATACAGATGAATTTACTCCTAATGGTAAATACGATTTTGTAATCAATCGTAAATCTTCTACCATTAGCGTTGTAAGTACTGCTGGTTTTAAAGTAATTCACACTATTAAACTTCCAGTTGGTGGATTGCCACGGGTAGGAGCTTTTTCCTACAATGCAAACATTTTTTATGTAACCCTAGAAGGCATTAATTCAATAGCTGCGATAAATACCCATACATTTAAAGTGATGAAACTTATCAAAGTAGGAAAAGATCCAGTTGGTCTTGCTCCAACTTTGTATCACTGGACTCAGAAAGCTCATAAAACTGCTTAGGGCAGTTTTATGAGAGGTTTTGAATTGGGACGTGGACTGATCAAAATGAAAAATACTCCAAAAATAGGATTAATTTTAGGGGCACTAATAGTTGCAGTTTCGTTTTTTGTAACTGGTGAAGCATATGTAAGTACATCTAATGGAATTCAAGGCACAGGAATATTACTTTCATATGCATCTGGAATGACTATGCTAGTGCTTCCTTGTACTTTGCCAATGGTATTTGTAATCGTTCCATTAGCAGCAAAGCATTCGCTGCGAAAAGCAATAACTATGACTCTTGTTTTTGGAATTGGAGTTTCTGCTACTTTGGCTCTTTATGGAATTGTTGTAGCAGAAATAGGTCATTATGTAGGAATAACTGCTACAACTTCAGCTATGTGGGTATTAGGAGGAGTTGCAGCTTATGTATTTGGCCTAGCGGAACTGAAGATAATTCCTTTTAAACTTCCTAGCTATGGAGGCTCTCTTCCTACTTTTTTTGTCAACAAAGCACCTTATGTTCAGGCTTTTTCCTTGGGTCTTTTGCTTGGGAATGCAGGTTTGGGTTGTCCTTGTCCTAGTTGGTATCTCTTACTTGGAAGCGTGGCAGTCTCAGGGTCTCCAGTTTATGGAGCTTTTGTAGGTTTTATCCAAGGATTAGGACGTATTACTCCAATCTTGGCAATCGCTGTAGCTGCTTCTTTTGGTTTTGATCCACTAAAGGGCATAATTAAAAATAGGGGATTTGTTCAATTATTTAATGGTTCTTTATTAGTTTTATTGGGAGCTGTAATAGTTGTATTTATGGGAACTTCTCATCCATGGTTTGAAGCTACTTCTTTTCATTTAGGCTGGAATGAGTTTTTGAAAAGTATAGGTGGGGCAAAAGTAATGGAAATCGATCCAGGAGGTGGGCCTTCTCCTTCTTCTTTATGGTGGACTCCTTGGTTATTTATATTTATGCTTTTGGCACCGTTGACATATTCGATTTCAAAATGGATAAGAGCTAAAAATATTAATAAATATCTTTTTGCAGAAGGATCTTAAAGACAAATGGAACGGATCAGATTTGAGTTTTTTACCATGCCAGGATGTCCCAATTGTCTTAGCATGGAGAAAATATTAAATAGTTTGCAACTCGAATATTCAAATATGGATTTGGAAGAAATTAATCTTATCGATTATCCTGAGGAAGCTTCTCGTTATGGGATTATGGCTTGTCCTGTTTTGGCAATAAATGGCAAGGTAGCTTTTGTGGGTGGGGCGAAAGAAAAAGACATTAGGCAATACGTAGAAGCTCTAGCATGATACTGAGTAATTTTTTAGAAGAAAGTCCAAAAAAATCTAATACTTTATTAGTCAGATTAACTAATAAAAAATTAACTAATAAAAAACTTATTTTAATTGCAATTATTATTTTTGGAATTTCAAGCTATGCCTTGTTTCGTCTAACTTTGCCTCCCTTGCAATCTGTTGTAGCTACTCGCTATAGCCTGCCTGCAGGTACTCGATTGACTACAGCTGATTTGGTAACGGTAAACATAAGAGCGAACAATAATCAAACTACAGAGTTACTACCAGGATTTATGATTAAGTTAATTCCAGGACAGTATTTAAAGCAACCAACTGTTGTAGATGCTCCATTGTTGGTAAATGCAATTGAGCCTCATGTTTTAAAACAAGGAGCTTTGCCTCCACCTCCACCATCTGCATGTATTTTACCTAAGTACTAGTAGTATTAGTTTTTATCCTAAGAGAAGAATTTATTTTCAAAATTCCAATTAGAAAAAATATTGCTGCTGTAGATCCTATGTATTTAGCATGGGAAATATCTAAAATTATTGATCCTATAAGGATCATTATTGCCCCAAAAATTGGAGTATCTTTTTTATCTAAAGTCCTCATGATAATTCCTAAACTAGCAAGTATCCAACCTGCTCCTCCTATGAGTCCTAACAAGTTAGTGACTGGACTGGCAAAAAGAACACTTACAGCTTGAGAAGCATAGACAGGATTACTAAAAGCAGAAGAGTTCGCTAGTATTGCTCCGGCAAAACCATCTATAGATAAAAAGGGAATGTATAAAGCTATATTTATAAATATTCCTAGTTTGAAAATGAAACTCCAAATATTCCAAGAAGATTTAGTTGAAAAAGAATTAAATAATTTCCAAAGCGATATATCTAAAATTAGTACTCCAATTAATAACCCAAAGTGTACAATCATCCAATATTTATCGCTTTTGATTCTTGCTAATGCTGCAACTGTAGAAGTTGTATATCCAGGGTGAAACCATGAAGATATTCCAATTAACAAACAAGCAATTAATGGAATAATTATCTTTTGAAAAAGATCTTCATCTAGCTTTTTTCTATTTTGCATCTGAAGGCCTTTCTAAAATAATTTATTCTAATAGCTTTAGTATAAGTATTTCTATAGCCTCTTTTTAAACACAAGAGGCTATGCTCTACTAGACTTCATAAAAGATATGAAAGCAACAGTAGCTCCAGATGAAGATAATAAGGTCAAACTTTCTGTAGAGGTAGACGAAGCAGAGCTTAGTCAAGAAATTGACCAAGCTTTTCGAAAACTTTCTTCGCAAGTAAACATACCTGGATTTCGTCCAGGAAAAGCGCCAAGGCAGATCATTGAAGCACGCCTAGGGGCTGGAGTGGCTCGAGAAGAGGCCGTACGTAGTGCTATTCCAAGATACTACGAGCAAGCTGTCCTTCAAACCAATATAGAACCTATTGCTCCTCCAGAAATTGACATAACTGACGGTTGGGAATCAGGCCCATTGCTTTTTAACGCAGTGGTAGAAGTGATGCCTCATTTAGACTTACAAGGATATAGGGACCTAAAGGTTAGTATAGATCCTATTTCGGTAAGTGAGGAAGAAGTTGATCAACGCTTAGAAAGGCTTAGAGATCAATTCGGACATCTTGAAGAAGTAACGCGTCCGGCTAAGGAAAAAGATCATATAAGAATTGATATTAGGGGATCTCAAAACGGACAAGCTGTTGAGGGAATTACTGCAGAAGATTATGTATATGAACTAGGTAGCGCTAGCTTAGTAGAGGGCTTAGATGAAAAATTAGAAGGCTCCAAAGCTGGGGATATTTTTGAATTTACTTCTCCTGTATCGGGAGTTGAAACTAGTTTCAAAGTTCTAGTAAAAGATGTAAAGGAAAAGATTTTACCTGAGTTAAATGATGAGTTTGCATCTGAGGCTTCTGAGTTCGATACTTTGGAAGAACTAAGAAATGATGTAGCAACAAAACTTGATGAATTGAAAAAGCTACAAGCGCGTTTAGCTCTAAATGATAATATAGTAAGAGAATTAATTAAACTTGTTGACCAAGATCCTCCTAAAGCTTTAGTAGATCAAGAAATCGAAAGAAGAGCTCATGATCTAGGTCATAGATTGGAATCTGAAGGAGCAAGTTTACAGGATTATTTAAATGCTACTCAAACTACTCAAGAGCAATTGATACAAAATCTTACTGCCACTTCAATTGAGGCAGTAAAAGCTGATTTAGCCCTCAGAGCAGTAGCTGAAGATTTGCGTATTGAGGTAAGTGATTCAGAACTTGATACCGAGATTGAACGATTGGCTCTAAATTATGAACAAAAACCTAAACAATTTAGACGAGAGTTAGAAAATAATAATCAAATCGAAGCTCTACGTGGCGATATTAAAAAAGGTAAAGCTCTTACTTGGCTAATAGATAATATTGAGTTAATTGATACCCAAGGAAATGTAGTGGATTTGAAAAGTTTAGAAATTCTAAAACCTGATGATAGCGAACTTGAACAAGATGAGAACCCACTAGACAAAAAAGAAGAAAATAACGCTACAGTTTTGAACGAAAGCAGTGAAAAAGCCCAATAAATCTGGGAGAATGGATAACAATGAAGCCGGTTTATAACTACCTAGTTCCCACCGTTGTTGAATCTTCCAATAGGGGAGAGAGAGCTTATGATCTCTACTCACGTTTATTGCGAGAAAGGATTATTTTTCTTGGTACTCCTATTGATGACAACATCGCTAATTTGGTTTGTGCACAATTATTATTTTTAGAAGCAGAAGACCCAGATAAGGATATAAATCTTTATATAAATTCTCCTGGTGGCGAAATTACTGCCTTATTCGCTATTTATGACACCATAAGATTCATTAAAAATGATGTATCTACTTTTTGCTATGGTCAAGCAGCTTCTGCTGCGGCTGTTTTATTGGCTGCAGGCACCCCTTCAAAGCGTTTTGCTTTGCCTCATGCAAGAGTGTTGATTCATCAACCTTATGGAGGCGCAGCAGGTCAAGCTACAGATATAGAGCTACAAGCAAAAGAAATTCTTAGAATGAAAGATCTTTTAAACCAAATACTTGCTTTTCATACAGGTCAAGACGTTGCCAAAATAGCAAAAGATACTGATAGAGATTTCATCATGAGTGCAACTGAAGCAAAAGATTATGGGATTTTAGACGAAGTAATAACAGCTCGTGATTTAGCAGATGTTCCTCAAGCAGCCGGTGTGGCTTAGGAGGTTAGGATCAAAATGGCAAAATTCGGAGACGGTGGAGATCTAGTAAAGTGTAGCTTTTGTGGAAAATCTCAAAAGCAAGTTAAAAAGCTAATTGCAGGTCCAGGGGTCTATATCTGTGATGAATGTATAGATCTATGTAATGACATTATTGAAGAAGAACTCTCCGAAACTACTACTGTCCAATTTGAAGAACTCCCAAAACCACGTGAAATTTTTGAGTTCTTAAATGATTATGTAGTAGGTCAAGAAAATGCTAAAAAGATTCTTTCTGTGGCTGTTTATAATCACTACAAAAGAGTTCAAGCTGATGCATATCGAGATTCTGAAATAGAATTGGCAAAGTCCAATATTTTACTTTTAGGCCCTACTGGTTGTGGCAAAACTCTTTTAGCTCAAACCTTAGCTCGAATGCTAAATGTTCCTTTTGCCATTGCTGATGCTACAGCTTTGACTGAAGCAGGCTATGTAGGAGAAGATGTAGAAAATATCTTACTCAAGCTTATTCAAGCTTCTGATTATGATGTCAAAAAAGCTGAAACTGGAATTATCTATATTGATGAAATAGATAAAATAGCGCGTAAAAGTGAGAATCCTTCTATAACTAGAGATGTCTCTGGTGAAGGGGTTCAGCAAGCTTTGCTTAAAATTTTAGAAGGCACAACTGCTTCTGTTCCCCCTCAAGGTGGAAGAAAGCATCCTCATCAAGAATTTATTCAAATAGATACTACGAATATATTATTTATATGCGGAGGAGCTTTTGCTGGTTTGGATCAAATAATAGATTCTCGAATCGGGCGTAAAGGCATAGGTTTTCGAGCTGATGTAAAAAGCAGCGATGGAAAACGAGAAGAAGGAGAAATTCTTAGGCAAGTACTTCCTGAGGATTTGTTAAAATTTGGTCTAATACCAGAATTCGTTGGAAGACTCCCAGTTATAGGTGCTGTAAATAACCTAGGGCAAGAAGCACTGATCCAAATATTGGTTGAACCAAAAAATGCTTTAATAAAGCAATATAAGCGAGTATTTGATCTTGATAATGTAGAACTAGAATTTACTCAAGATGCTTTGGAAGCTGTTGCAGAACAAGCAATGATGAGAGGTACTGGCGCCAGAGGGTTGCGTGCAATTTTAGAAGAGGTCCTTTTAGAGGTTATGTATGATCTTCCAAGTCGAACTGATATAGGCAAATGTGTAATAGACCGTTCTGTTGTTCTAGATAAGGTCAACCCTACCTTGATTCCCAAGAGCGAAGATGCTTCCTCAGAGCGTACTCACAAGGAAGCATCCTAAAGTTCTAAATTATAAGTTGGGCGATATTGTTTAGCTACAAACAAGCTTTAGATTATTTAGATTCTCATATCAATTATGAGGTAAAACCCGAGCGAGTAGCGCCTAGCTTGAGACGAATGCAACGCCTTGCTCATCTATTGGGAGACCCTCAGGCCACCTATCCTATTATTCACGTAACAGGGACAAATGGCAAAGGCTCTACCTGTCGTATGATTAGCGCGTTGGTTGCGTCTAAGGGGCTAAGCGTAGGAACTTATTCTAGTCCCCATGTTGAAGATATTAGAGAAAGAATTTCTTATAATCTTGAACCCATATCTGAATCAGATATGGCAAGAGTCTTGTATTCGGTTTCTTTGACAGAAGAGCTTATGCAAGAAAAGTTAACTTTTTTTGAGATTTTGACAGCTGCTGCTTTTTTATTTTTTGCTGATGCCGCAGTAGAAGTTGGGGTAATAGAAGTTGGTATGGGTGGAACTTGGGATACTACTAATATTGCAGATGGTCAAGTTGCGGTTATAACTAATGTTTCAGAAGATCACCTAGAAATTCTTGGACCTACTATTGAAGATGTTGCTAGAGAAAAAGTTGGCATAATAAAGGACATAAGTTCGGTTGTTTTGGGTTCTAATGATCCTTTGTTGGTATCTATGGCTAGAGGAAAAGCCAGTAGTAGTGATCTCCTAATTGCAAACGAAGACTTTGGATTTTCAGCTAACTATGGAGCCTATGGAGGTAGGTATTTAGACCTTTGGACTCCTAGAGCAAATTATCCAAAAGTATTACTTTCTTTACATGGAGTCTATCAAGGAGAAAATGCAGCTACAGCTGTTGCTGCTGTGGAAACATTTTTTGATTCAGAATTGTCTCAACAAGTTGTCGAAGACGCTTTTTCCCAGTTGAGCTTTAAAGGTAGAGTCGAAATTATCCAACGACATCCTCTTGTTATTTTAGATGCAGCTCACAATCCTGCTGGAATAAAAGCCTTAGTCCAAACAGTAGAAGAAGAATTCTTTATATCAGGTAAACGTATTGTAATAGTCGGATTGTTAAAAGGACGTGATGTTTCCCAAATCGTTGAGCCTTTAGGGGGAGATTTTTCACAAAGGATTATTGTTTGTGAGCCATCTAGTCCTAGGGCTTTGCCAGGGGAATTATTGGTGCAACAATTCCAAAAAGTAGCTAAAGAAACCTTATTGGCTAGTTCAGTTGACAATGCTATTGAATTAGCTATGTCTATGGCATCAGAAGAAGATTTAATTTTAATTACAGGATCTTTTTATCTCATAGGCACAGCACGTTCAATTTTGTCTAAGCAAAATCAATGATTAGACAAAAATTGGTAAAAACAATACAAGGAATTTCTTATTCTTAGGACAAGAGCAAAAATTCAATTCTAAATATGATAGCCTCAACCTATTATGTCCAATGGAAGAACTTTAGTAATATGTAAACCTGATGCTGTTGAGCGAGGTTTAGTGGGTGAAATTATTAGTCGTATTGAACGCAGAGGACTTCGTTTAGCTGCTGCTGAATTCAAAAAGATTGATCAATCTCTAGCTCAAAAGCACTACGCAGAACACAAAGACAGGCCTTTTTTTGGTGAATTGGTAGACTTTATCACCCGATCTGCTTCTATGATTATGATAGTAGAAGGTCCTTTAGACACATGGAAAATTATCAGATCTACTATGGGTTCTACTAACCCTGTTGAAGCTGCTCCAGGAACCATAAGAGGCGATTTAGCTTTAGGTATAGAGGAAAATTTAATCCATGGTTCTGACTCAGCTGAAGCAGCAGAGCGAGAAATTGAGATTTTTTTTCCTAATTTTAAATGATTTAATGAAATTGTTTATCTTGCCTCAACTGTTGATTAACAGCTAACTAAGGATCAAAAATTTTTCTTTTTGCAATATTGAATGTACCTCGGGAGGCCTCTGTTAGTGTTTTGGAATAAATTCTCCTCTTTTTTTGCCCATGATATGGCTATTGATTTAGGAACAGCTAATACTTTGATATATGTTCGTGGAAGCGGAATTGTACTCAATGAACCATCAGTAGTGGCAATCAATTTAAATGATGGAAGGCCTCTTGCTGTTGGAAGTGAAGCAAAAAGGATGATAGGACGAACTCCAAACCATATTCAAGCTATTAGACCATTAAAAGATGGTGTAATAGCAGATTTTGATACTTGTGAAAAAATGTTGAGTCATTTTATCCGTAAGGTTAATCAAAGAAGTATTATCAAGCCACGTACGGTTATATGTGTACCTTCTGGTATTACAGGAATAGAGCAGCGAGCAGTTCAAGAAGCTGCTGAATTTTCTGGGGTTCGCAGACCTGCTTATATAATTCCAGAACCCATAGCTGCAGCTATAGGCTCTGGAATTATAGTTCATAGCACAAGAGGAAATATGATTGTAGATATAGGGGGGGGAACTACCGAAGTAGCGGTTATATCTATGGATGGTATTGTAGTAAATCAATCCATTCGAGTCGCAGGGGATGAATTGGATGAAGCTATAATTCAATTCATCAAAAAAGAACATTCTCTAGCACTTGGAGAAAGAACCGCAGAAGAGATAAAAATAAGTCTAGGAAGTGCTAGTCCTTTGGAAGAAGAAGTAAGGGCTGAAATAAGAGGTAGGGATTTAATTTCTGGTCTTCCTAAAACCATTGTTGTAACTACTCAAGAAATAAGGCAAGCCATTGAAGAACCAGTGGAAACTATAGTAAACGCTATTAGAACCACTTTAGATGATACGCCTCCTGAATTAGCTTCAGATATTATGGAAAATGGTATTTACCTTACAGGCGGGGGGGCTTTGCTACATGGGATAGATCAAAAGATTTCCAAAGAAACAGGAATAGAGGTTATACTTGCACAAGATCCTCTTCATTCTGTTGTTTTGGGCAGTGGTCAATGTTTGGAAGAGTTTGATACCCTAAAACGAGTCTTTGTTTCTTCTAGTAATAGTTAGTTTTGTTTATGAGGATTTATCATCGTAAACGCTTTGATTTTAGATTCCCAGTAACTATTTTACTGCTTCTGCTAGCTATGATTGCTATTGGGTTAGGTTTGAGTTCCACAACAAAACCAATGGTGGCATTTTTGAGAACCCAAGCTCAACAAAGTATAATTCCTTTCCAGTCTTTTGCTAATACAACGACAAAAGACGTAGGTGATTTCTTCGGTGCTATTTTGGATTACAAGTCTATAAAATCCCAAAATATTCGCCTTCGCAGCAAATTACATCGCCTCCAAAATGAAGTTACTGCCTCTCAAAATACAAAAAAAGAACTTTCTATTTTACTTTCCCAGCTCAAATTGCCTTTTGCTGCAAATATTCCCAAAGTTGTGGGGGAAGTAGTCTCTAGATCTACTACTAATTTTTCTCAAACGATTGAAATCAACAAAGGTAGCTCTTCAGGGTTGAAAGTCGGTATGCCAGTTGTTAGTTCTGGTGGGCTAATAGGAAGACTTATACAGGTTTCAGCTTCTAGATCAGTTGCTATTTTGATACAAGACCCTAAATTTTATGTCGGGGTGAGATTTGTTAAAAATAGTATTGTAGGTCTAGCAAAAGGACAAGGTTATAACAACTTGTTATCGGTGGAATACGTAGGGATAAATACCAAAATATTTCCAGGGGAACTTGTCGTTACAAGTGGTTTACAAAATAGCGTTTTCCCCCCAGGTATTCCAGTTGGCAAGGTGGTCTCAGCTAGAGTAACACCATCTTCTTTATCTCAACAAATCAAAGTGAAACCACTAGTAAATACTAATACGTTAGAATTTGTAAGTATTTTAAAGTGGAAGTGAAGTTGAAGTCAAAGTCGAAATTTTGGTTAGTACTGTTTTTATTTATCTTTATAATTATTCAAATAACAGTTATGGCTCAAATCTCCATATTTGGGGTTCATCCTAATATAATGATTCTTTTTACTGCTTTAGTGGGGTCATTGTTGGGATCAAAAAAAGGTTCTATAGTAGGGTTTTTTGCAGGTTTGGCAAAAGATATTTTTACTGTAAATATCTTTGGTGTCTCAATACTGACCTATACGTTAGTAGGGTTTTTTACTGGAAGGATTAAAGAATCTTCAACTACGATTGGCACTAAGACTCTTTATGTCCTCTCAGGTGCATTTGGAACTATGTTGGGAACTATTCTTTATATTCTTTTTATCTCTATGGTTGGGCCGAACTACCTCTTTTCTCTTCATTCTTATATTATTACTATAGTGATTACAATTTTTAATGCTATTTTGGCAATACCTCTAGCTTCTTTTTTGCGACATTTTATAAATATTGATGCATTTGACAATACTTGGACCTTATGAAAAAAAATCTCAAATCTAAATCTATAAATTTTTCTAAAAAAACTAAACCTAAAAAACGTTTTAGTACTCGTTCTCGACTTTGGATAGTAGGATCTGTGTTTCTTGCATTATTCGGATCTATTTATGCAAGGTTATGGTATTTGCAGGTTTTGAAAGCTTCAACTTATTCTGCAGCAGCGGCTGCAATAGAGACTAGGAAAGTTCTTCTACCAGCCCCTCGAGGTAATATCTATAGTAGGTCAGGTACTGTCTTGGTTGGCAATAAGTTTTCTTTGGCTGTGGCTCTAACCAGAATTGATGCTGCTCAATACCCTGGTGTCGTTACAAGATTGGCAAAATTGTTGAAAACTACTCCTAGTAGTATTCAACAGACTTTGAAAGTATCAATTTCTGGTCCTTATAGTGCTATTGCTGTTGCAAAAAACATTCCTAAATCAACTGCTATTTATATCAAAGAACATAGTTCTCAATTTCGTGGCGTAATAATAGAACAACTTCCGGTTGTGAGTTATCCAAATGGCACTGCTGGTGCGCATTTATTAGGATATGTGGGACCCATTAGCGCTAGAGAGCTAGCTAAATATAAATCTCAAGGTTATACAGGCTCAGATGTAATTGGTAAAGATGGAGTTGAAAAGTCTTTCCAAAATACACTTAGGGGAAAACCAGGTTCGAAAAAGCTACAAGTCAATGCTCAGGGACAAATTATGAAAACTATTTCTTCTACTGCGCCATCTCAAGGAAATAGTGTTCAACTTACCCTAGATTCACAACTACAAAATTATATTGATGCAACTATACCTTCGATTTTGGCTCAAGATAGAAGAACCTATGATCCAGCTACTCATTCAAACTATAAAGCAACTAGTGCTTCAGTGGTGGTAATGAACCCCAATACCGGTTCTGTTTTAGCCATGGCTTCTTATCCTACTTATAATCCAAGTTTGTTAAGTAATGGAATTAGCTATTCTTTGTATAAACAACTACAGAATCCAGCTAATAACTATCCTTTGATAAATAGGACAATCCAAGGATTATACGCTCCTGGATCTACTTTCAAATTAGCCACAGCTTCAGCGGCTCTTCAGACAGGGCTTTTTACCCCAAATACAATTATCAATGATACTGGTTATTATACAGTTCCCAACTGCAGCGGCCCCGGGTGTAGATTCCATAATTCAGGACATGAAGCTTTGGGTCCTATCAACATAGTTACAGGCTTAGCTGCTTCTGATGATGTTTTTTTCTACAATGTAGGAGGAGATTTTTGGATGCAGCGCAATAAGTATGGGCTTACTCCCATACAAAATTGGGCCCATAAATGGGGACTGGGAAGGATAACAGGAATTCAACTTCCCTCAGAGTTGAAAGGAACAATTTCTAATCCAAAAACCACAGCAGCTTTACATGCTAAATACCCCAAAGCTTATCCATATGGAGGCTGGTATATAGGGCAAAATGTTATTATGGCAATAGGACAAGGTGCTACAGTTGTTACTCCATTGCAATTGGCTGATGCCTATTCAGCTTTTGCCAACGGAGGCACATTGTATCGACCTAGGGTAGCTTCGGCTATTTTGAGTCCGACTGGAAAAGTAGTTAAGAAAATCTCTCCTGTTGTGCGTAGGGTTATACATATTTCACCAACTACAAGAAATACTTTAATGGCAGGATTTGAAGGAGTAATTACTAATCCATTGGGAACTGCTTATCCTACCTTTAGGGGTTTTCCGTATTCTAAATTTCCTCTTGCTGCCAAAACGGGAACATCTCAAGCTAATGGACAACAAAATACTGCTGTTTTTGTAGCTTTTGGTCCAACTACACATCCTCAATATGTGGTTTCGGTTGTTGTTCCCCAAGGTGGTTTTGGTGCTGCTGGGGCTGCTCCCTTAGCAAGAGATATATTTCAATGGTTAATGGCTCATCCTCTTCAACAATCTAAGTTACCCTCTGTTAAGCCCTAATTATTTTGAAAACTGCAGGAATTACTTCTGGTTTTTTTATTAACTACTCAATAAAAAGTAGAAATAAACAATTAAGGGATAAACTAGATAACGTGGACTTGTCATTTGGAAAAAGTATAAATAAAAATATTATCTTCAACGGAGATAATATTTTTATTCAATATTTACATTTGACGATCCAAGCTTTGTCATGGTTTTTTACGCCTTTTGTTGTTAGTTTTTTTTGCTCTTTAAAAAAAGGCGTTGGATTTAGCGCGACGGTACAGGGTTTTTTCAAGGTACGCCAGGCGCGCACATGCCCCCAGGGCATGAATTATTGGAAGGAATTGTCATGTCAGACAACTCAAGAGCTGGGAATGAGGAATCAATTCCTAAAGCTCCTGACAAAATGGAACCTAAAAGTTCCCAAAAATATTACAACAAACGGATACAAGAGAAGGAGAAGTCTCCTTCTGTAGAGCCAAATGAAGGAATAAGTTCAAAATCTGATAGCAATTCTTCTACTGAAAGTGCCAATTCTCAAAAGCGCCGGCGTAGTAGAGGCTCTAGAGGAGGGCGCTCGAGAAGAACTTATTCTGCTCCTAAGGCTATTTCTGAGTCTGAGGATTTAAAAAATGCTGCTCCAAATAAAAAGCCTGTAGAGTCTAAAGTCAATACTGGTTCTGAAGAAAAAATAACAACTGAAGAAAAAGTAGTTGAAAAAGTAATTGCTGCAATTCCAAAACGACGACCCCGCCGTAGTCCTAGAGACAACCAATCAAATGCTGGCGTTCCAGAAATCCAAAGACCAAAGGCAATACAAAGAAAAGGACGCCCTGTAGGTCGTTATTTGATGTGTGTAAATGTCAAAGAAAAAGCAACCCAGATTGCTGTTTTAGAAGGACGTTCTTTGATAGAACATTATGTATCTAGACCTTTGGACGAATCAGCAGAAATAGATGGAAATATATATCTAGGAAGGGTAGAAAATGTACTTCCAGGCATGGAAGCAGCTTTTGTTGATATAGGTACTTCTAAAAATGCTGTTTTGTATAGAGGTGATCTTAGATATGATCCTGAAGACATTGTAGAAGGTGGAACCCTTACTGGTGATGCTCGAATAGAAGAGCTTCTAAAACCTGGACAGCTAATTATATGTCAGGTAACTAAAAATCCCATTAGAGCTAAAGGTGCTCGTCTCACCCAAGAAGTATCTTTACCAGGACGCTTTGTTGTTCTTATTCCAAATAGTAAAACTTATGGAATATCTAAAAGACTTTCAGATGATGAAAGAAAAAGGCTTCGTTCAATCTTGGATACGGTAAAGCCCGAAGGACATGGATTGATAATTAGGACTGCAGCCGAAGGAGCAAGAGCTGATGAATTAGAAAGAGACGTTCTTTCTTTGCTCAAGCGTTGGGAAGATGTAAGTGCTAAGGCTAGAGAACTTAAAAAACCTGCTTTGTTGATTCAAGAACCAAATTTAGCTGTCAGGATTATACGAGAAGAATTTAATCGTCAATACAGAGGGGTATTGATTGACGATCTAAGACTTTATAACGAAATCAAGCAATATGTCTCTGAGATAAGCCCAGAACTAGCAGATCGTATACAATATTACGATCAAGTAAAAGAAGTTTTACCACTTTTTGAACGTCATCATGTACACGAGCAGCTTCATAAAGCACTTGACACCAAAGTTTGGTTACCTTCTGGTGGTTCTTTGATTATAGAAAGAACAGAAGCTTTGACAGTTATTGATGTAAATACTGGGAAAAATGTAGGAACTTCTAATCTTGAACAGACTGTATATGAGAATAATTTAGAAGCAGCCGAAGAAATAGCGCGACAACTAAGATTGAGAGACATTGGCGGTATTATAGTTATCGATTTTATTGATATGGAACAAAAGGCCAATAGAGAAGGTGTTATCAATGTATTCAAGAATGCATTGAGTAGGGATAAAACTAGAACTCAAGTTTTTGATATATCTGAACTTGGTTTAGTAGAAATGACTCGAAAAAGAGTCTCAGAAGGATTAGTAGAGTCTCTTTCACAACTGTGTCCTAGTTGTGAAGGACGTGGCATAATCATAGATGAATCACTTTTGTAGAAATGGTGTAGATAATAATGTATGCAGTGATTGAAACAGGTGGAAAACAACAAAAAGTTGAGTCAGGTCAGCGTTTAGATGTTGAGCTCTTGGATTTAGATGAAGGAGCAGAATGTTCCTTTACTCCAATTTTGTTAGTAGATGGTCAAGATGTAAAGGCTGATCCACAAGCTTTGGCAACGGCAAAAGTTACAGCAAAAGTTGTGGGATTAAATAAAGGTCCTAAAGTTATTGGTTTTAAATATAAATCCAAGTCAAATTATCGACGCAGATGGGGACATCGTCAAAAATATACAACTATTGAAATTACCAATATTCAAACTTCAAATTAGTAGTTTTAATAACTTTTAGCCTTATAAGAATTGAAAGGGGTAATATAAATGTCTAAAACTAAAGGTGGAGGTTCTACTAGAAATGGTAGAGACTCAGCAGCTCAACGTTTAGGTGTAAAAGTATTCGATGGGACTGCTGTAAATGCAGGTGCTATTATCATTCGTCAACGCGGTACGCGTTTTCATCCTGGCATAAATGTAGGTATAGGTGGAGACGATACTTTATTTGCAACAAGTTCTGGAAAAGTAAAATTTGGAGCTCGCAAAGGTCGTCGAGTGGTAGACGTTTTGGATAGTTAGAAAGACCAATCCATGTCCGGATTTATTGATGAAGCTCAAATACATTTAAAAGCCGGAGATGGTGGAGCTGGTGCGGTTTCATTTCGTCGAGAAGCTCACGTTCCAAGAGGTGGTCCCGACGGCGGAGATGGTGGATCTGGGGGAGATGTTTGGCTAGTAAGTAGCACAAACGTCTCTTCTTTGCTGGCATTTAAAGATCATCCTCACAGGAAAGCTTCTAATGGTGTTCATGGGCAAGGGAAAGCCAAAAATGGAGCAAGAGGCCAAGATATAGAAGTAGAGGTTCCTGAGGGAACTATCGTAAAAAATTTAAATGGCGAAATTATTGTTCAACTACTTGGCTCTGGTCAAAGATGGATGGCTGCCCAAGGAGGTCGCGGCGGAAGAGGTAATGCTAGCTTTTTGAGTAATAAAAGAAGAGCACCTAATTTTGCAGAACAAGGAGAAGTTGGAGAAGAACACTGGTATAACCTTGAACTTAAATTGTTTGCAGATGTGGCTTTAGTTGGTTTTCCCAATGCTGGTAAGAGTACTTTAATATCAGTGATTTCTTCTGCGAAGCCTAAAATTGCCAATTATCCTTTTACTACCTTAGAGCCAAATTTAGGAGTAGTAAAAGCCGGTATTACCCAATGGGGATCTTTTGGAGCCAACAGAGATTTTATAGTAGCCGATATCCCGGGCCTGATCGAAGGAGCAAGTACAGGTAAAGGATTAGGACATCAATTTCTGCGACATATTGAGCGTACTAAGGTTTTGCTTTTATTGATTGATTTGTCTTCTGAGACCTCTGCTTTGGTGCAAGAAAAAATACTATTAGACGAACTTGGTAAATATGACTCGGCCCTATTAGAGCGTCCACGTTTGATTGTAGGCTCTAAAACCGACGTTATGAATCCCGATAATGGTTTTGAGGGTCTAACTATATCTGCAGTTACAGGTTCTGGAATACCTAAATTATTAAATGAGCTTAGCCAGTTGGTCAAGCAAGTAGATTCTATAAAAGCCGAAGAGCCAATAGTGATACATAAAATAGAACCCGATTCAATTTTTGCTAGAAAAATTGGTGAACATAATTTTGTTGTAACAGGAAAAGAGGCTTTGCGGGCGGTGGCGGTAAATGATTTAAATAACCCTGCAGCTCTAGATTATGTACAGTCTCGACTTAAAAAAATTGGTGTAGATAAAGTGTTGAAAAGAGCTGGAGCTATGTATGGAGATAGTGTTCACATAGGTAGTTTGAGCTTTACTTTTGAACAGGATTGATATTGGCGTTAAGAGTAGTTGTAAAAATAGGTACTTCTTCTGTTGCTCGTGGAACCAATGGCATCAATATTAAAGCAATTGAAAAATTAGCTGAAGAAGTCTCAAATGCGCAAAAAAAAGGTCATGAAATTTTAGTAGTGACCTCAGGTGCAATTGCAGTAGGTCTAAATCCTCTTGGAATGAGTGGACAAAGACCTAAAGATTTACTCACTCTTCAAGCTGTTTCTGCAGTTGGACAAACTATATTGATGAACGCATATAACGATTCTCTTTCTTCTTTTGGATTGGTTGGGGGACAAGTCCTTTTAGCTCCTTTTGATTTCTGGGATCGTAAACAGTATCTTCATGCCAGGAGAACTCTTTTGCGGCTATTGGAATTGAAAGTTATACCAGTTATTAATGAAAATGATGCTATTGCAGATGATGAAATCCGTTTTGGTGATAACGACAGATTGGCAGCACTTGTTGCGCATTTAGTAAATGCAGATCTATTAGTTTTGCTGACTGATACCCCTGGTGTTTTCAGCTCTGATCCTCGCATAGATCCAAATGCTTCTTTGATTCAAGAAGTTGAAAGTTCTGAACGCGAAATATCGGCTGTATTAGGAGGTCCTGGAACCGAAGGTGGAAGTGGAGGTATGGTTTCTAAACTAGCTGCTGCTCGCATGGCTGCTTGGTCGGGGGTGGCATCTTTGATTGCAGCAGCGAATCGACCAGATGTTTTAACAGATGCTATTAGCGGCAGCCCAGGAACTGGAACTTTTGTCCATCCTCACAGGCATAAAATGTCGGCTCGTAAGCTTTGGATAGCATTTGCTGTATCTTCCAAAGGATGTGTTGTAGTAGATAACGGAGCAAAATCAGCACTTGTAAAATCGGGTAGATCTTTATTGCCTGCAGGTATAGTAAGTGTTAGTGGTAACTTTGAACAAGATGAAGCTATTGAGATAATGTCATCTGATCAAAAAATTTTTGCAAAAGGTTTAGCGAGACTATCATCTCAACAACTAAACAAATGGAAAGGTTTTCACACCTCGGACTTACCTGGTGATATTTCCCATGAAGTTGTTCATAGGGATGATTTAGTTATTTTGGATTCATAATTAGAAAATTTATTTAAAAAAGGTTGGGGGACCTGATAAATGTTGAGTACAGCAAGTGCTGAGAGTATTTTAATGGAGCTATTTTTTTCTCCTCAAGCTCATCAGAACCCGTATCCTTTTTACGCGCAGCTACAACTTATTTCCCCTGTTTACAAAAGTCCTTTGGGGCCGGTTTTAGTCAGTGATTATACCAATTGTGCAAAAGTATTTAGAGATCCAAATCTAGGCAAGCAAAAAGGTAGCTATGGCCCATCTAAAGGTTCTGGTGGTAATTCTGAGAAATGGACAAAAGCTTTAGGTCTGAGTGTCAAGTCGATGCTTTTTGCAGATGGAAAAGATCATCTTAGGCTACGCAAACCTGTAATGGATAATTTTAGTTTTGCCAAAGTAGAATCCCTTCGTTCAATGATAGAAAAGACCGTTGACAATATTCTTATTGATATAGAGGGCCAACATCAAGTGGATGTTATGGAAAAGTTAGCTTTTGCAGTGCCTATTTTTGTTATAGGAGAGCTTCTAGGTATTCCAGTTTCAGATAGGCAATGGCTCAAGCCTTTAGTTGCTGATGCCACTTTTGCCTTAGAGCCTTCTTCTTTTGATGAAGATCTCAAAAAGGCTGAACAATCCCAATTAGAGATGGAACTTTATTTTAGGCAATTAGCAAAATCTAAATCCAATAGTTTTGCTGATGATATATTTTCTTTCTTGTTAAAAAATAACCCAATTTCTTCAGATACAGCGGAGTTAGATTTTGAAGAAGTAATTGCGACCATGCTTTTATTGATAGGAACTGGTTTTGAAACAACTAGTAATCTTATTGGCAATATGCTCCTAGCCCTTGTAACAAATCCAGACCAGTTGTCAAAGTTGAGACAAAATCCTTCTTTAGTAAAAAGTACTATTGATGAAGTATTGCGTTGGGATCCTCCAGTTCAGCTCAATAGCAGGGTAGCTTTATCTACAACTAAAATAGGAGAACTAACAATTGATCCTGGAGATGTTGTTGTGACGTTTTTAGCAGCAGCCAACCGAGATCCCCAAAAATTTATCGAGCCTACCAAATTTGACATAAGTCGTCAAAATAGTCCGATAATAAGTTTTGGAGGAGGTCCTCATCATTGCCTAGGGTCTTTTTTGGCAAAGTTAGAAGCCGAAATAGTTTTATCTAAAATTATAGAAAGATTTTCTAATTTTTATCTTACCTCTCAAGATTTAAATTGGAGAAGAGGCAGGACTTTGAGAGGTCTTGTAAATTTACCTATGGCATTTGATAAATAATGAAGTTTGGCTTAATTTATGAATTGTGTCGTCCTGTTCCCTTTGAAGATGGTCCTAGTGAACAAGAAATATATTTTCAAGCATTGGAACAAATAATCTTAGCTGATGAAATTGGCTTTGATTATTTGTGGTCTGTAGAGCATCATTTTCTAGAAGGTTATTCTCTGTCTTCTTCACCTGAGATCTTTCTCTCTGCAGTTGCTCAAAAAACTAAAAATATACGTATTGGTAATGGCGTAAGATTGTTGCCCCCACCATTTAATCATCCAGTACGTTCTGCTGAGATGGGGGCTGTTTTGGATCTTATGAGCAATGGTCGTTATGATTTTGGCGTAGGACGTTCAATAACTCAAGCAGAGCTTGAGGGTTTTAATTTGAATCCAGCAGATGGGAGACCAATGCTAGATGAAGTATTGCCTCAAATTGTAAAAATGTGGACTCAAGACCTATACGAAGGTTTCCAGGGTAAGTATTTTTCCATGCCATCTCGTAAAATAATTCCCAAGCCTATTCAAGATCCCCATCCTCCAATATGGATGGCTTGTACCCAACCTAGTTCTTTCCAATTAGCAGGTGATTTTGGAGTTGGTATTTTAGCTTTTGGAATAGATGGTCCAACTGATTTAGCTGATTCAATTAATATTTATAAACAAAGTATTTCCAATCCAGCAAAACAAGTAGGTCTTTTTGTAAATAATTCTGTTGGAGTAGCTGGATTAATGTATTGTTCTCAAGATCCTAAAGATGCCTTAGAAAATGGCTATATTGGAGCAGAATGGTATAGCATCCAAACGGCAAAGCTTTTTGCTCCTTGGGTGGGAAAACAAGTCCAAGGTTATGAATACTATACTAACTTGATTTATGATAAAAAATTTTTAGATAAGATAAAAACTCCTATCAAACAACGTTTAGAGGGGGATTTTTCTTTGGTGGGAACACCTGAGAAGATATCTAAAGCGATTGAGAATTATCAAGCTGTGGGAGTGGATCAAGTAATTTGTTTAATTCAAGCAGGCCGTATTCCCCATGATGCAATTTTAGAAAGCCTAAAGATATTTGCACAAGAAGTTATTCCTCGATTTAGTTAAAATCTGTAATTGATTTAATTTTTAAAGCTAAGGTTGAGTAATGTCTGATTCTTTTTCTGTAGCTGATCTAGGACGCAGAGCAAAATCTGCTGCTCCTATTTTGGCAAATGCAACTACTGATATAAAAAATTTCGCTCTTTTGGCTGCTGCTGATCTTATTTTGAGTCGCAAAGATGAAATAATACAAGCTAATTTAGAAGACCTATCTTTGGCTAAAGATGTTCTTTTGGATTCAGCAATAGATAGATTAAGACTTGATCAAAGTCGTATTGAATCAATGGCAGCAGGTTTACGTCAAGTAGCAGCTTTACCAGATCCTGTGGGTGAAATTACCCATGGTTGGACTAGACCTAATGGGTTAGAGATTTCAAAGCTGAGAGTACCTTTAGGCGTAATTGGTGTTATCTATGAAAACAGACCCAATGTTACTAGTGATGCTGCAGGATTATGCATAAAATCAGGCAATGTTGCTTTTTTGAGGGGATCTTCTACAGCGATAAACTCTAATCGTTCAATTGCTAATATATTGAGAGATGCTTTTTCAAAAGAAGGTCTTCCTAAAGATGTAGTGGTATTACTTGAAGAAACTAGCCATGAGTCAGCTGTAGAGTTTATGCAACTAGAAGGAATGATTGATTGTCTTATCCCAAGAGGCGGAGAAACTTTAATCAAGAGCATAAAAGAAAATGCAAAAGTTCCCTACATCTTAGATGGAAGTGGGAATTGTCATGTTTTTGTTGACTCTTCTGCTCAAGAACTAATGGCAATTGATATAGTCATAAATTCTAAAACTAGTCGACCAGGTGTTTGCAATGCGGCTGAATCATTGTTGGTTCATGAATCAATTGCTAAAAGTTTTTTGCCTAAATTAGCCCAAGAAATGCCAAGTGTGCAAATGATGGGAGATCAAGCAACAAAAGAAATTTTGCCTTCTGTTTCTTTGGCTACAGAAGAAGATTTTGCAACTGAGTTTCTATCTCTAAAGATGAGCGTTGGGATAGTACAATCTTTAGACCAAGCAATAGAACATATTCGTCATTATGGCTCTGGACATACTGAAGCTATTGTTACTTCAAATATAGAAAATGCTCTCCGCTTTACCAAAGAAGTTGATGCAGCAGCAGTTGTTGTAAATGCATCTACTCGCTTTACTGATGGTGAACAATTTGGATATGGGGCCGAAATAGGCATCAGCACCCAGAAGTTGCATGCTAGAGGACCTTTGGGTTTGACTGAGTTGACAACTTTAAAATATGTAGTTATTGGACAAGGCCAAATTCGAAAATGAAAAATAGAAGTTGAGTGATTTTTAAAAATTGATTGAAACAAAGCTTTTTTTGGTCCGCCATGGAGAATCTAGTTGCACGGTCAGAAAAATTGTTGGAGGAGTAAAAGGCTGTACTGGCCTTTCAGAACTTGGAAAACTCCAAGTTGGAGCATTGGCTGAAAGAATTACCCAGACAAAAGAATTCGGTATAGTTGATGCTATATATTCTAGTATTTTACCCCGGGCGATTGAAACTGGACAAATTTTAATACCTAGTCTTGATGCCAACTTGGTTCTTTTAAAGCAATGCGACCTTTGTGAGCTTCATCCAGGAATAGCTGATGGTCTAGATTGGCAAGAAGCTGATAAAGAATTTGGATTGAAAGATTTTTTTCATGATCCAAATAGACCACTATCTCCCCATGGAGAAAGCTGGGCAGTATTTTTAGACCGAGTGAGAGATTCTTTAGAAAGTTTAGTCAAAACTCATCTTGGTCAAAATATAGTCGTAGCAACCCATGGGGGAATGATAGATGGTTCTTTGATTCAATTTCTACAGTTGCCTTATTATGGCAGAAGGGCCAATCTAAGGTCTTCAAATGCTTCTATTACTGAATGGAATATAACTGATGATAAATGGAGATTAGTTCGTTATAATGACACAGCTCATCTTAAGGATTCCTTAAAAACTCAGCAACATTAAAAGCCAGATCTAAAGATTGCTTAGCATTCAAGCGAGGATCACAAGTAGAGGTATAACGAAGACCTAAATCGTTTTCAAAAATCTCTTCAGCGCCTCCTAGACATTCAGTTACATTGTCTCCTGTAAGTTCGATATGAACTCCGCCTGGTATTGTTCCTTCTTGCTTATGTACTTGGAAAAATCCTTTAATTTCAGTCAAGATATCATTTAAATGCCTGGTTTTGATTCCATTTTCACTTTTGAAAGTATTACCATGCATAGGATCACACACCCATACTACTGGATGTCCAGCTTTTTTTACCGCCCTTACTATTGCAGGCAACGAATCGGTAATTTTAGTTGAACCCATTCTCGTAATTAGGCTTAATCTTCCTTCAACTTTATTCGGATTTAGTTTTTCACAAATTGCTAACACTTCATCTGGACTAGCTGTAGCACTTAGTTTTACTGCTATAGGGTTAGAAATCCCTGATAAAAATTCCATATGAGCTCCTTCTAAGGAGCGAGTTCGTTCTCCAACCCATAGTAGGTGAGCTGAACAATCATAAAAGTCTCCGCTAAGGGAATCTTTGCGAGTAAGGGCTTCTTCGTATCCTAAAAGTAAAGCTTCATGGCTAGTCCAAAAATCTACTTGTTGTAAATCTTTTTCTGAAGAAAGATTTATACCACATGCACGCATAAATTTTAGAGCCCGTTGTATTTCTTGGGCAATGATTTCATAACGTTGCCCTTCTTTAGAAGAAGCAACGAATTCTTGATTCCAAACATGTATTTTGGATAAATCTGCAAATCCACCTTTGGTGAATGCTCTTAGTAAGTTCAAAGTTGCAGCTGATTGATGATACCCAAGTAAAAGTCTATTGGGATCTGGTCTACGAGCATCAATAGTAGGAGCATCATCGTTTACCATATGACCTCTAAAAGCTGCTAACTTGATGCCATTTACAGTTTCGGTGTCAGAAGAACGAGGCTTTGCAAATTGGCCTGCTATTCTTCCTACTTTAATTACAGGAACTCCTGCAGAATAAGTCAGCAAGATAGCCATTTGTAGGATAACTTTAAGTTTATCTCTTATCGCATCTGCGCTAAATTCTTCAAATGATTCAGAACAGTCGCCTGCTTGGAGCAAAAAGGCTTCACCTTTTGACGCTAAGCCTAAAGCATGAGTTAAACTTCTTGCTTCTTCGGCAAAAACCAAAGGGGGAAAGGTAGAAAGTTGTTTTAGTGTATGTTCTAAAGCTAGTTCATCTGGCCAATTTGGCTGTTGAGCCGAAGGGTAGTTACGCCAGCTTTGAGGGGACCAATTAGTCATGATTTTTTACAATTTTTACTAGAAACATTCTTGTAATCCTAAACTCATAAAGTAGCCATAAATGAATTATGAACCGGAAAAAATAGGTATTTTGGGAGGGACATTTGATCCTATCCACATTGGCCATCTTGTTGCAGCTGTAAATGCAAAGGCTGCAAAACAACTTGATCGCGTTTTATTGGTAGTTTCTAATCTCCCTTGGCAAAAGATACCTAATAGACACATTACCAAAGCTGAACAGCGTTATGAATTAGTTAGCGCAGTTTGTGAAGATATCGATGGAATTGAAGCTAGTCGGATCGAAATAGATAGAGGAGGATTGTCATATACAGCTGATACTTTAGAATATTTAAAGAAAACCATGCCAGATAATAAGTTGTTCGTAATAATTGGCTCCGATGTTGCTTGTGAATTCAATTCTTGGGAAAGAGGCGAACGAGTGCGTGAATTGGCGGAATTAATAATTGTTAGTCGTCCTGGTAGTAATTTTGATTTAGATACTCTTCCTCCTGGTTTACCAGTCAGCGTTGTCAACGTTCCTCTTTTGGATATATCTAGTACAGATTTGCGAGAAAGAGTAGCTAAGAAGAGACCGTTGGACTATCTAGTTCCTTCTGCTGCCATTGAATGTATTGAAAAGTTAGGACTCTATACCAAAGATGAAGATTCATAGCTTCAACTTTTAACTCTAGAACAATTAATTGTTAATTGTTCTAGAATATATTTATAAGCAATAATTGGGTATCTTTATAATTATAAAGATACAAAAGGGAGATTCAAATGTCACATACCATAGCTAGAGGTTTTATCCAATAGTGAAAATTGAGATATCATCTTTAGAATCTGTCACTACTCAAGAATTAGCTATAATGGCTGCTCGAGTAGCAGATGACAAAAAAGCACAAGATGTAGTGATATTAGATGTTGGCTCAGTTCTTGCAATAACTGATTTATTTGTAGTGGCTACAGGTACAAGTGATCGTCACGTGCGAACCATTGCAGAAGAAATACAAGACCAATTCAAGCATCTTTATTCTAGATCTCCTTTAAGAGTTGAGGGAAAAGATGATGCTAGATGGGTGTTGTTGGATTATGGGGATTTTATAGTACATGTCTTTTTAGAAGAAGCAAGAAATTATTATGATTTAGAAAGACTATGGTCTGATGTGACTAAAGTGGCATGGCAAGAAGCAAAAGATGTAGTTTTGTAACTAAAATAATATGTACCTAAAAAGTTAGTTGCATTATGATATCTACTGTTTTTTATGATTCCAATTGACGCTTTTGAAGAGCAATGGCTGTCCTGGTCAGGGCAATTGATAAGCATCAAAGACTAAATATTATTCCCCTCTCAGATCCTATAGCCGATTTAGTCTTTAGTGATCTTAGCTTAGAATTTCGTTGGAAAACCCTACATGTTTTAAGCTGTGACAATGATATTTTAAGTGGTGGGACTGCTGTTT
This sequence comes from Actinomycetes bacterium, assembly GCA_021795135.1. Lineage (GTDB taxonomy): Bacteria > Actinomycetota > Acidimicrobiia > Acidimicrobiales > JAJYPT01 > JAJYPT01. The sequence goes on along the minus strand of JAJYPT010000004.1, from coordinate 4,572 downwards.
TGTATTTGATCCAAGTTGTATTTAATCTTAATTCTTCTATTAAAGCATTGTTGGCTACTAAACCAATTCAATCACTAGCAAATTGCTTATATTTTAAAATATCTAAATATAGATCTAATCTTGGTCGATTTGTGCCAAACTTTGCTCCTGTTCGCATCAAGAGAGACGAAACTTACTTCAATTAAATAAAATATATTTATTTGGTAAGAGAAAGAAAGCCAAAAGTAAAATTTACACATTACTTAGCGGTTTGACTCTTGAAATTTAAAATAAAAAAAGGACAAGTTTCAACTTGTCCTTTTTTTATTTTAAAGCTCTATTTGGGAAGAGGGTGATCTTTGTAAAAAGAACGCCAAATAAGTTTGTATATGTGTAAGTGTTTAGGCAAAGATCTAAGTCCAGGTATGAAAGGTACCATCATTAAAATACCACTCAAGACCATCATTGTTGCCCATACCAAAACATCTGCATTTGAAGAAGAAACATAAGGGGGGATTTGATACAAAAAAGTATAAAGCCAAAGCCAAGGCTGACCGGGAAAATTTCCTGTCTCGTTAGTCATGCCCCATTGGGATCCCCTCAAATGTCTACTTTTTGCTATATGAAGGAAATAAGAACCATCGGATATGAAAAGTATTGGTTTTGTGTAGTTGGTGTTATAAAAGCTTCCAGTAGAGGATAATTTGGCCCCCAAGCCTCCGCTTTTGGCTAAATTATACAAAGAAGACATCATTATAGGTAAAGGACCTAATTGAGTAGAAGTAGAAGTCAGGGCTTTGTTTGGAGAGGTTGAAAATTGTTTTTGAAAAGTTGTCAGCCATGCTGTTTTTTGCTGAGCAGAACTTGAATTGTATTTATGTAAAGCCTTTTGCAAAACTGGAGAAAATGGAATTGAACCCAAAGGACCCAATATAAAAGCTTGAGCTGGATTTATTGGCTGAGTAACCCCAGCTAGTTTTTGTAAAGATATCGGCCCTAAATAACGCAAGTTAGCTGTTGCGTGATTATAAGGTGGCCCATAGGTAGCACTTTGACTAGTTCCATTGAGTTCTGATATTGCTGTTAGTATAAAATCGGGTTTGTCTTTGGTAGCCCATTGGCGAATACTGACAGCGGGAGTGTCTGGGGAAGAAAAAATAGTAGCCAAAGAAATTGTTAGTAGAGCAACTACCAAAAAAGCAATTGTTACTTCTTTTACCAAGTCATAAGGTCTATATCCATAAGGCGGATTTTTAGTAGTTACTTCTGCATTGTTGTTAGTGGTCACTGACATCTTGTACTCCAATAGGGGGAACTACCCCTTTGTATCGAACTAATAGGACATGTAGGCCAACAAGGACAATCAAAGCTACTGGAAGTAGCAGTATATGAAAGACAAACATTTGACCAAAGTTGAGAATTTGAAAAAAAGCTCCAACTCCGGCAGCGTTTAACCCATCTTTTGCTCTACTAGAAATCCATTGTGAATCAAAGTTTGTTTGGGATAGATATCCTGTAAAAGCTGTCCCTATCGAGATTAAAAAAGTCAAAACACCACTAATCCAGGTAAGGGAACGTCCTCCTCTCCAAGCAGCCATAAAAAACTTAGCCCATAGATGAATTACCATAAAGAAGAAAAATAGCTCTGTTCCCCAAAGATGTAAGGAGTTGAAAAAAAGACCTACTTTGCTTGTGTGCCACCATAGGGGACCCCCCAGTCCAATAACAGCGCCTGATAAAAGTACTACAAATAGAGAACTAAGGGTCAAAACCCCAAAAGTATAAATCCAAGTAGCTACATATTCAGGTTGTGAATCAGGTAGTAGACGTTCAGGGGGTAATGCTTTTAGAAGAAGTTGGCGCAGTTTAGCTGTCCACATTTAAAACCTCATTATAGGAAAACGATTTATTGTTTTTTGTTGTCGGAATTAGATTTATGAGAAGGAAAAGGAAGTACCAAAGCTAATCCAAATACAACAAACATAGCTATTATAATTATAAAATTGGCTAATGATATTTGAATAACCCCCCAGTGTATATAGATTCCTTTTCCAAAAAGGCTTATTATGGCACCAAGGGTAAATGATGAAGACTTATAAGATATAAGATGATTTAAGATTAAATATAACTTATTCAAAAAGTGCTCCTTTAATTTATACAACTAGTTGAAGTAAATTTTTGGATCAACTTAGAATTAGTCTATAAGAGATAGGGATTAGATGACTGATCAAAGTACAATATTTTCTAACACTTTAGATAATGATCTTTCTAATGTTGAAGTTACAACAGAATTGATGGCAAGGTTTTTTAGAACCTTGGGAGAAGTAACACGTTTGAATATTGTAATGCTCTTATTGGAAGAAGACGAACTTTTTCAAATGGAAATAGTTCGTCGATTAGGTCTTTCTCAAGGTAGAGTGTCTGAACATTTAAATTGTTTAGTCTGGTGTGGACTAGTCCAAAGCAGGACCCAAGGAAGACGAGTTATGTACAGCGTAGCAAATGATGAGGTAAAAGCTCTGTTGGGTCTTGCACTGCAAAGATTAAAGGCTAATGAGTCAGAAATAGCAACTTGTTCTAGATTAGATTCTAATTAATTATAGAAGTCCAAGCTGCTAGTCCTAATAAGGTTATTCCAAGAACTGGGACAGTAAGGATAATTCCTGTTTTGAAATAGCTTTTCCAAGTAATTTTTATCCCTTTTGTTTCTAGGACATGTAACCATAAAAGAGTTGCCAAAGAGCCAATAGGGGTAAATTTTGGACCTAGGTCACAACCAACGATGTTTGCATAAACTAAAGTTGTTTGAACCAAGCCATGAGATCCAGCAGAAGCAATAGCTAGAGATCCAATAAGCACAGTAGGCATATTATTCATAATTGCACTCAAAATTGCTGCACCAAATCCTGATATCAAAGACATTGAAAATAAATTCTGCCCTTTTATCATTCCAAGGCCATGTCCCAAATATCCAACTAGTCCTACATTTTTAAGTCCAAAGACAACAATGTACATCCCCAAAGAAAAAATTACTATTTTCCATGGAGCTTCTTTTATTATTTTTCCAACATTTACAGAAGGTGATTTGCTGGCAAGGATTACTAGTATTAGTGCGGCTATAACAGCAGGGACAGAGACTGGGAAGTTAAATTTACTAGAAGAAAAATAAGCTAAAAGCAAAACGAACAAAACTATCCATCCAGCTTTAAATACCTTTAAGTCTTTAATGGCAGTTTTTGGGAGGGGGAGTTGTTCGGGATGTATGGTACGGCTAGGAATAGTTTTTCTAAAAAATATCAAGAGCATACCTAGGCTAGCTAGAAAAGAAATAATATCTACTGGAAGCATGGTTTTTGCATAACTAAGGAAACCTATGTGAAAATAACCAGCACTTACTATATTTACTAGGTTGGAAATTATAAAAGGCAAAGAGGTTGTGTCTGCAATAAAACCTGCGGCAATAATTACAGGTAAAGCTTCTTTTTTGTTGAAGCCTAAGGTTCGTACTTGTTCATAAACAATTGGAGTTAGAATCAATGCAGCTCCATCGTTGGCAAAGACTGCTGCTACTGCTGCTCCTAATATCAAAACATAAACGAAGGCTTTTTTTGCTGATCCACCTGCTGCTTTGAGCATATGAAGAGCTGACCATTCGAAAAAGCCTATTTTATCTAAGACTAGAGAAATGATTATGATTGCTACAAAAGTAAAAGTAGCATTCCAAATTATTCCCCAAACTGTTATTACATTTTGGATATCTACAATTCCAAAACCAAAAGCAACAAGAGCGCCAATAGTTGCTGGCCATCCTATAGAAAGCCCTTTTGGCTGGATGATTACCAATGCCAAGGTGATAATAAAGATAGCTATTGCGATATAGGTAGTAGTCAAATGATGCATAACCCCTTATAGGTTGTAATAATTTTTTCTAGATCATTGTAGCATATAAAGAATTATTGATATAAAAAGTAAAAAAGTTTTACAAATATACATATGAGTGTAGGTATTTAAAAATGAGGAATCTTAAAACTCAAAGCACTTGGAAAAAAGATACTAATAAGTTGTCTGAGTCGTCTAATTTTTTGGCCAAGCATGTGACAATTCTTAAAGCTTTGGCTGATCCTGTTAGGATTAGAATTATTGAATTGTTGAAGTCTGAACAACTTTGTGTTTGTCACCTTAGTCAAGAACTTGGCTTAGCTCAACCTTTAGTTAGTCATCATTTAAAAGTTCTCAAAGAAGCCGGCTTGATAAATCCTAATCGCTATCGATATTGGACTTATTATTGTTTAGATACCCAAGTAATATCTGAGATATATTTTATTTTTGGCACCTTAGCTGGTGACAATGACTCTTGTAATGAAGACGAAATTCCTAAAAGGCCTTGTTGAAAAACTTATGAAGCAATGACAAAATTTCATTAAAATAAACCTTGTCTAGATCCATGATGCTGCTCCAACACAACGGGATGGATTAACTTGTATGGATTTAAGCTTGTAAATAATTTTGTTAACGCCAGTCCAAAACTAGGCCAGAAACGCCAACTGAAAACTAGGCCACCCTAAACAATAATTGGAAGGGTGATCACATTGG